>WRAG01000023.1 GCA_009780345.1 Oscillospiraceae bacterium | reverse complement strand
CCGTTGCGACCCTCCCCGACAAAAGGCGTCGGACGGGTGCCCCGCTGACGGAACCGCGGGCGATAATTAGTGCAATCAATGCACCCTAATCAAATTAGATCTCGCGCTTTTAGGCGCGGGTCGCTCTCGACCGAAATCGGCGTTTCATCTCGCTAATCTTTCCCGACTCCCGTTGGTCGCCGGATAATTCGACTACAGCTTGTAAAACACACAAGCTAAGTCTCGTTTACCGCGAACGCGGATAACCGACAATCCCCCGCCCTATCGGGCACCCCCTTTGCCTCAGGGGGCTTTTGTGGCTCCTTTGGCAAAGTTGTGGCCAGCTATGCTGACTGAGGATTGTAGTTAATAAGAACACAACCCCAGTTTGCGTCAAATTGCGTGCAGTTTGGATTTTGGAACCACGCGCGCCCGCGCAAATGCCCACAGGGCCTCGCTCTGAATATGGGTTTTTAGGGCAACGCCCTAAAAACTAGCGCCCATTGGTCGCAAATCCGTCAGAGACGGATTAAATCCTTTATTACCTCGCCGGCGATAATCAGTCCTACCACCGAGGGGACGAACGCAATGCTGCCCGGGATTTGGCGGCGATGTGTGCAGTTTCGCGCCACACCGGGCGGGCATACGCAATTTGTCTTGCAATTGGACAGCATATCAATCTTCGGCGTTACGGATTCTTCCTTAGAATATACCACTTTCAGCTTTGGAATGTCGCGTTTGCGAAGTTCGTTGCGCATTACTTTCGCGAGCGGGCAAATTGAAGTGTCGTATATATCGGCAACTTCGAACGCGGTCGGGTCAAGCTTGTTTCCCGCGCCCATTGAGCAAATGATCGGAACGTTGTGCTTGTTCGCTTGCATGATCAGTTCGAGTTTGCCCGACACCGTGTCGATTGCGTCGATGATGTAATCGTATTGCGATAAGTCAATCTCCGCCGCGTTTTCGGGAAGGTAGAACATTTTGTAAGTGTTAACTTCACAATCGGGGTTGATTTCAAGTATGCGCTCAAGCGCGGCGTCAACTTTGTAGGCTCCGACGGTTTTGCTCGTTGCGTGAAGTTGACGGTTTATGTTGGTGAGGCAGATTTTGTCATCGTCAAATAGGTCGATTCGTCCGATGTTGCTGCGCGCAAGTGCTTCAACCGCGTATCCGCCGACGCCGCCGATTCCGAACACCGCGACGCTTGCGGATTTAAGCTTGTCCATCGCGGATTTGCCGAGTAACATCTCGGTCCTACTGAATTTGTCCATAAATTTTTATCTCTCCTAAAAGGCTTTTAAGGCTCCTTTGGCAAAGGAGCTGTCAGCTCTGCTGACTGAGGATTGTTTCATAACAAGCCGGACAATCCCCCGCCCCTGCGGGGCACCCCCTTTACCTAAGGGGGCTTTTTATATTACGCAAATTTACGCAAATTAAACTTGGAAATCGTTTATGTTGAACTGCGTCGTGTCCATTATTCGCTTTATCGGCGGACGGGGCAGGAATTCGTTCAGCTTATATTTTCGGCAAACGTAATCGTTTTTTACAACGCCGTATTTGCGGCACAGGCAATCGCCGGTAACTTTAAGTACCGACGCCTTTTCGCACGTTCTGCACAACCGCACAATTTCGTCAAAATTGTCAATTTTTTTCTCTTTTTTCATCCCATTCACTTCCTTTATTTATCCATTCACGCTTTCCACATATTTCATTATACATCTACGTGAGAAAAAAATCAATAAAAAATCGATATTATTTGACTAAAAATTATCTTGACAACCTTTCTAAAAACTGGTAAACTATAATGGTATATGTTCTTTTTTAGATTAAGTTCTTAAATTTCTCAAGATAGATTAGGTAGTTGTACATAAAAAATTTAGAAAGGCGGGTGGAAGAAATTACACCGTTAATAGTAACATTAATATCAGTTGCAGCAGGTATACTAGGGATCGGAGTCGGATTTAAATTCGGCTTTTCGTATAGAAAAAAGGTTGCTGAAACAAAAATAAAAAGCGCGGAGGACGAAGCGCAAAGAATCTTGGTCCAAGCGGAAAAAGACGTTGAAGCACGGAAGAAAATCGCCATCGTTGAAGCGCGGGACGAAATGCACAAAGAGAGAACCGAACTTGAACGTGAGATAAAAGAGAGGCGCGCGGAGCTTTCGAAACAAGAGCGGCGCGTTATGCAAAAAGATGAAACACTTGAGAAGAAAATTGAAGGATTGGAGAAAAAAGAAGAACAAATACAACAAAAAATGGCAGACGCCGCACTTGTGCAGGAGGAAGTTGATCGCCTTAAAAAAATGCAGTTGACGCAGCTTGAGAAAATTGCGTCACTTACGGCGGAAGAAGCGAAAACCCTTATGCTTAAAGAGCTTGAAGGCGAGATTCGACACGACGCCGCTATGCTTATCAAAAACATCGAGTCTGAGGCAAAAGAAGAGGGCGAAAAGCGAGCGAAATATATCGTTGCGGGCGCGATTCAGCGTTGCGCGGCGGATCATAGCGCGGAGACTACCGTTTCGGTTGTTAACCTGCCGAGCGATGATATGAAAGGGCGGATTATCGGACGTGAAGGACGTAATATCCGCGCGTTGGAGACTCTTACGGGGATTGATTTGATTATTGATGACACGCCGGAGGCGGTTATTTTGTCGGGATTTGATCCGATTCGCCGTGAGATTGCGAGAATGTCGCTTGAAAAGCTGATTACCGACGGGCGAATCCATCCGACGCGGATTGAGGAAACGGTTGAAAAATCACGTAAGGAAATCGAGGCGATTATCAAACAAGAGGGCGAGCAAGCCGTTTTGGATACCGGCGTTGTCGGCGTTCATCCTGAGCTTGTTAAGTTGCTTGGAAGATTGCGTTACAGGACGAGTTACGGGCAAAATGTACTTAAACATTCGCTGGAAGTTGCGCATCTTGCGGGGCTTATGGCGGCGGAGTTGGGTGCGGACGTGACGCTTGCGAAACGCGCGGGGCTTTTGCATGACATCGGAAAAGCGCTTGACCATGAAATGGAAGGTTCGCACATCGCGCTTGGCGCGGAGGTTGCGAAGAAATATAAGGAAAACAACGAAGTTGTTCACGCGATTTTGGCGCATCACGGCGATATTGAGGCGACAACTTTGATTGCGTGCCTTGTGCAGGCGGCGGACGCTATTTCCGCGGCACGACCGGGCGCGCGGCGCGAGAATTTGGAAACTTACATCAAACGATTGCAAAAACTTGAGGAAATCGCGTCATCATTTGAAGGTGTTGACCGTACGTTCGCGATTCAAGCGGGTCGCGAGATTCGAATTATGGTTAAACCGGAAGAGGTTAACGACGATAACACAATCATTATTGCGCGGGATATTGTGAAGAAAATCGAGAAAGAGCTTGAGTATCCGGGACAAATTAAGGTTAATGTTATACGAGAGTTGCGCGCAATTGATTACGCAAAATAATTGACAGTAGGGCTGTGATTGCAGCCCTTTGTTGTACAATGTGAGGATTTAGTATGCTTGCGAATATGATATTTGATTACTGTTTGGACAATTTGGACGGCACAGTTCTTGCCCGAAATTGGGGAGAACGCGGAATTTTTTACAACCCCGGCAATGCTTTGCCGAAAGGGGTTTATATTCTGACGGTTAAGGAAAATGACGGCGCGAATGATAGCGCGTCAAACCTAGACAGGGATGGCGTTTTTCGAGTGAACTTAGGTTTGCGAAAAGACACTTTCAAGGAAATGTTTTCGTTCATACCGAAACGCCCCGCGGCGGGCGGCGTTGTCGAAATGGACTTTGACTTTACAGAATTGGACCGGCTAATGCCGCATCCTGTATACGCTTGGATGGGCTGGGTTTGCGTTCTGAATCCGTCGCGTGAAACGTTCGAAAAGCTAAAACCGCTAATCCTGGAATCCTACGATTTCGCGCGAGAAAAATCCCAAAGGCGAAAATGAGGTAACTTTATGAGAATTCTTACGGTTGGGGATGTTGTGGCACTTCCCGGACGGGAATATATTTTTCAGAATTTGAACAAAATAAGGGCGGAATATTCCATCGATTTTTGTATCGTAAACGGCGAAAATGTTTGCTCGAACAACGGGATAAACAAGGAATATTTCGACATGTTGATTGACCGCGGCGCGGACGTTGTAACCCTTGGGAATCATTCGTTTGCCAACAACCAGGTTGTTTCGGTTTTGGAGGAGGATTCGCGGCTTATTCGTCCGGCAAATTATCCGCCCGAAACGGCGGGAATGGGGTATACCATACAGGATTTGGGCTATGCGAAGGTTGCGGTAATCAACGCGATGGGACGCGTGAATATGGATCCGTTGGATTGCCCGTTTCGGGCGGTTGACAGGATTTTGAATGAGATTGGGCAGACAAAGTCTGCACCTTTTCCCGCGCTCAAACTTGGTAAACATTCAAACATGGCGGCGCGCGGCTCGAAACCTATAATAATTGTCGATTTCCACGCGGAGACGACAAGCGAGAAAATCGCGTTCGCGAACTACTTTGACGGACGGGTGAATATCGTTTTCGGTACGCATACGCATGTTCAAACCGCTGACGAGCGAGTGCTTCCCGGCGGAACTGCGTATATTACCGACCTTGGAATGACCGGTGTTCACGATTCGGTTTTGGGCGTTAAAAAGGAAATTATAATCAAGAATTATATTACGCGGCGACGACAACGGTATGAAAAGGCGTTGGGCGAAGTTTGGTTTAATGGCTGCGTGTTTGATGTTGACGTGAAAACCGGTGCGATTAATGGGATTGAGCGATTGTTTTTGAAGGCGTGACACGCCTTAGACTGAAAAATTTTTGGCGGTCAACTGCAACAAATCACACTTCGTCAAAAGACGACTCGTGTTCTTTGGAAACCCTTCGTTTGAGACTTCGCTTGCGTGAAATTTCGCAAGCGGTAGCCGAAAAGTGCAGGGGCGTAAGGTTCTTGCGTTTTTTGCAAGAATCCACAGCCATCTGCAAGGACGAACCATTAGCGAAATCAAGATTTCGATGGTTCAGCCCCAATCCCGGTCGCCTATGGTCGCAAACGCACAAACCGCGATAACAGATGAAACTCCTCGCACAAGACGCTTCGGAGGGCTAAATCTCTAAGCAATAAATTGCTAAGATACTTATAGCCGGCGACAGAAAAATGGGGTTAGCGAGCCGCATACGCTGTAAATGAGACTTAGCTTGCGTATTTTGCAAGCTGTAGCCGAATTACGCGGCGGAGTTAAAATCTTTGATTTTGCTAACGACACCTGTGTCAAAATTGCCGAAATCTTGATTTCGTTGCAATTGACGGCTAAAGTAAGCGTAAGCGAGTCGTGAAAGACTAGCGAGATGTACCGCCGCTATCGACCATAATTACGTGGTTAGGGAAGGGCGGCAGATTGCCGACCGCCTGATTTTCGTCAGCCCTTGAAAAAATTTTTGGAACGAAAACGAATGTGACAAAATTTTTTAAATACCCCCCACCCAACCCTTGGCGCTCCACTCCACTATAGCAAACCCCACGCCCGTAGGCGGCACTACAAAGGTGAAATTATGCTAAAAAAAGTTCTTATTACAATCTTAATACTCGCGATACTTGCGGCGGGCGTAGCTGTTGCAGTTTTCGTGTTTGGCGGCGGGGATGAAACGGGAAACGGCGAAACCGGCGGCACAGATACGCCCGCGCAACCGCTTGACCCTGTTCACGGCGGCGAAATTGTGTTGTCTATGAGTAGCACCGATATTTGGTGTCCGCTTATCACCACGAATGAGTCGCATATTCAGATTTTTAACCTTATTTTCGACTCGCTTGTGAATGTTCAGGCGGATATGACGCCCGCGCCGAACCTTGCGGAAAGTTGGACCGTGTCAAGCGACGCTCGAACGTGGACTTTGACGCTGAACCCTAACGTAACGTGGCACGACGGCGAGCCGTTTATCGCTCGGGATGTTGAGTTTACCGTTAATTCCATTCGCGCGATCGGCAGGAACGGCGTTTATTATCAAAATATCGAAAATATTTCAAGAGTGACGGTGGTGGACGAGCATACGGTTGAGTTTAGGCTATCCCACGCACGATCGAACTTTGTGAATCTTTTGTATTTCCCGATTATTAGGCACAATGCCGCGCGGCATAACTCGCAAACGTATGTGCCGCTTGGAACCGGCGCGTTTTCGTATTATCCGCCGCTTGATTACGAAACTTTGATTTTGACGAAAAATCCGAATTGGCATGGCGGGGATATATACGTTGACCGCGTTCGTGTCGCGCTTTTGCCGCCCGACCAAAATGCCGCGCCGTTTATGTTTTCAGCGTTGGAAATCGATATGCTTGTCAGTCACGATGTTCATTGGGGGCGAACGGTTAGCACGGCGCAGGTTGGGTATGTTGAGATTCCCACAAATCGGTTTAATTTTTTAGGATTCAACCATGCGAATCCGGTGTTGCGCGAACTTCCTGTGCGGCAAGCGATTGCGCATTCGATTAACTATCAAGCGATAGTACGAAACGTGCTTCTTTCCCGCGCGGTTCCGTCGTTTACGCCTGTAAATCCGAATTGGAAATTGCATGATTCACGCATTGATGTGCCGGAGTTTAGCCCGCAGCGGGCGAGGCAAATTCTTATTGACGATGGTTGGGAATTTGACGGCGAAGGGTTCACCAAACGAATCGGCGGCGTGAATCGCCGATTGCAGTTCGATATTTTAGTGAACGAGGATAATCCGGTTCGCGAGCAGATTGCGGTTTCGATACAGCGAAATCTTGCAGAGGCGGGAATTTTGGTGAATGTTCAAAGCGTGCCGTTTAGCGAGTATACGTCAAATATCGCGAATCGCAGGTTTGATATGTTTTTAGGCGAATATAATATTTTGGCGGATTTGAATTTCGATTTTATGCTGAATGTGAACTCGAATCCGTTTGGATTGCAAGATTGGGAGTTTAATCGGCTTTTGTCTGACGCGCAGACGGCGACTGAGGAAATTGACATCGCAACCGCGTATAATGCGTTGCAGCAACATATACATGACACTTTGCCGTTTATCGGGTTGTATTATAAAAATTTCACTTTGTTGTATAATCCACGGGTCAATGGTATTCCTACGCCGTTGTTCCACAACGCGTTTGGCGGTGTGGGGAATTTGTGGGTTGGAGAATAAATAGGAATAAAAAAGAGTGTCGAAAGGCACTCTTTTTTAATGTCAATATGTTTTTTGAAAATTTCTCCAAATCTATTGACTAGAAATTTAATATATTGTATACTGTATGTTGAACGAAAATTGCGGAGGTGTAGAGATGAATAGAGTTTACAATTTCTCGGCGGGACCGTCGATGTTGCCGGTGGAAGTTTTGGAGAAAGCCAAAGCTGATATGCTGTGCTACAAAAATTCCGGGCAATCGGTTATGGAAATGAGCCATAGAAGTAAAGATTACGAGCCGATTATCCAAGAGGCGGAGGCGCTTTTGCGCGAGATAATGCAAATTCCGGATAATTATAAGGTTATGTTTATCCAAGGCGGCGCGTCAACGCAATTCGCGATGATTCCGATGAATTTGAAGAAATCGGGCAAAGCCGATTACGTTATCACCGGAATGTGGGCGAAAAAAGCAGCGCAAGAGGCTTCAAAATTCCTTGAGGTGAATAAAGTTGCGTCAAGCGAGGATAAAACGTTCAACTATATTCCGACGCTTGATAAGTCTACGTTTAATCCGAACGCCGACTATTTCCACATTACTACAAACAACACTATTTACGGCACGCGTTTTGCTGAAATTCCCGATGTAGGCAACGTGCCGCTTATCGCGGATATGTCGTCGAATATATTATCGGAAGTGTATGACGTGAGCCAATTTGGCTTGATTTACGCCGGCGCGCAGAAGAATATGGGGCCTGCGGGCGTTACTATTGCGATTATGCGTGAAGATTTGATTGGCGACGCGATCGAGGGAACGCCGACAATGCTGCAATACAAAACGCATGCCGAAAATGATTCGATGTATAACACGCCGCCGACATATACAATATATGTGTGCAAGCTTGTGTTTGAATGGATCAAAAATTTGGGCGGCGTTGCCGCGATTCAGAAGATGAATGAAGAAAAAGCGGGAATTTTATACGATTATTTGGATCGTTCGAAAATGTTCTCGGCGACTGTCGAAGGCGCGTCAAGGTCATTGATGAACATTCCGTTTGTTACCGGCAATGAAGATTTAGATAAAGCCTTCGTTAAAGAAGCGCAAGCGGCAGGGTTTATCAACCTTAAAGGACACCGTAGCGTCGGCGGAATGAGAGCGAGCATTTACAACGCAATGCCGAAAGAGGGCGTTGTTGCGTTGGTTGAGTTTATGAAGAAATTTGAGGCGGATAATTAGCGTCCAGCGGACGCGGGCTGTCTTGCGCTGACAAGCGCATATGTGCGGCTGCTGCCGCAGAGCGACAAGGACTTGTCGAAGTCCTTGTCAATCCACGAAAATTTTTTCACAAAAAATTTAGTAAAACTTGCGGCGCAAACGCGCTATGGCGCTATTAAAAGCGCGCCGCTAATTGAGGACTGCGAACAATATCCTTTCAGTCAAATACCTACGGCGGCAAAAGCCGCATGTTCTAACGAAGTCAGCGGTTTTGCTTGGTATCATTTCCGCCAAGCGGGGTACCCGCGCGTTTTGTGCGTGGGTCGCAGGCGGTGATATACGTTTTTGGTAAAACTTTTTCTGAAAAAGTTTTTCGGGGATTGATAAGGGTCACGATTGACCCTTATCAAACTAACGGGCTTCGAAGCCCAAACAAAGCCCGCACTGCAAGTGCAAAGAAAGGAACGATATAATGAAAAAAATATTACTATTAATTTTAGTGATAGCTATGCTATCAGTATTCGTAATCGGCTGCGGCGGCGCGCCGGACGAACCGATTGACGTTCCGAACGGCGAGTATGTGAACGGAAACGGCGAAATCGACAATGGCGAAACGGCTGACTATTCGCACCTTATCGGAACTTGGCAGGGTTACGCGATTGCAGTTACTCAAACGGTAGTGATTACCGATGTTCAGAACGACGTGATTTCGTTCTATTTTGAAAACATTTCAAGCATTGACCCTGAATTTAACACCACATCGTCTGAAATTACAAGGCAAATTGTGAATAATCAAATTACGGCTCCCAACGTGATAATGTCTGATGCCGGCGAGCCGATTGGACAAGAAATCACTTTAACATTCTACGATGATTATATCAGATATGAAATCACAGGGCTTGAAGACATTTGGTGGGCTTTGACACGGATAGATGATTAGAAAATCTTTGAAAAAGGAATGATATATTATGAAAAATATTCAAACACTTAACAAAATCGCGAAAATTGGACTTGACGAATTCGGCGGCAACTACTCTTGCGGCGACGAGGTCGCGAACCCGTGCGGAATTATCCTGCGAAGCGCGTCAATGCACGATATGGAAATTCCGCAATCGGTGCTTGCGGTTGCGCGGGCGGGCGCGGGAGTTAACAATATCCCGATTGACAAATGTTCTGAAACCGGAATCGTTGTGTTTAACACTCCGGGCGCGAACGCGAATGCGGTGAAAGAGCTTTGTATCGCGGGACTTTTACTGTCGTCACGCAAAATCGCTCCGGCGATTGAATGGGCGAAAACTTTGGACGGCAAAGGCGATGAAGTTCCGAAACTTGTTGAAAAAGGCAAATCAGATTTTGCGGGACCGGAAATTCAAGGGAAAACTATCGGAATTATCGGACTTGGCGCGATTGGCAGACTTGTCGCGAACGTCGCGCGAAACTTACATATGAACGTTATCGGATACGATCCGTATATTTCGGTTGACGCGGCGTGGGAACTCTCTCGCGCGGTGAAAAAGGCTACTGATTTAAAAAGCGTGCTTGAAGAGTGCGATTACATTTCGCTTCACATGCCGCTTACGCCTGAAACGAAAGGAATGTTCAATTCCGAGGCGTTTTCGCAAATGAAAAAAGGCGTTCGTTTGCTAAACTTCTCGCGTGGCGAGCTGGTTGACAATGCCGACCTTAAAGCGGCGATAGACAGCGGGATTATCGACTGCTACGTAACTGATTTTCCAACCGAGGATATGTTGAATTGCGAGAAAATCATTGCGATTCCGCATCTTGGCGCGTCAACGCCGGAGAGCGAGGATAACTGCGCGGTTATGGCGGTTCAGGAACTTAAAGATTTCATCGAAAACGGAAATATCAAAAATTCGGTGAATTTCCCCGATTGTGATTTAGGAAAGGTGATTGGCACGCGGGTGACGGTGATTCACAAGAACGCGCCGGGGTTGTTGACGCAAATTTCCGACAAATTCGCGAGCAAGGGCGTTAATATCGAAAATATGATGAACAAAAGTAAGAAAGATTACGCATACACGGTGCTTGATATTATTGATGGTAACGTGGGCGACGATATTGTGAAAGAACTTGAAACTATCGACGGGATTGTGCGTGTTAGGGTGATAAAATAAGTGAAGCCATAAAAAAGGCAGGTGTTTGGCATGGGGATGAATTTCATTATATGGATAATTGTGGCTGTCATTTGCACTTTCGGTGTCGTTATTGCCGGAATTGTTATGTATAAAAGTTTTCACAAGTCAATTCAGGTGCAACAAAACCAAATGATGGAAGCGATGAATCCGCTTAATAGAGCGTGGGCTTGCGAGAGATGCCAAGGGAATAACCAAAACGTCGCTCAGTGTGAATATTGCGGTTCGCCCGCACCTGTATCAAACGAAATACCCGACGCAATAGAAAAAATGACAGAGCAATTTCGAACAATGTTTGATGATATTTGATGGGTGATAAAGTAAGATTGATTTTGAAATAAAACTTGCCGCGCTTTGCGGCAAGACTTAGGGCTCCCAAAACGTCCCAACGCAGAGGACGTTTTGGGAAAGAGGAGCGGCAACGAAGCGCGTGAGCTTTTCGAGCGGTTTTTGCTCGAAAATGAACAGAGCGCAGTTTGCCGCGACGTGGAAATGTGTCCGAGTGGTTTAAGGTGCACGCTTGGAAAGCGTGTGTGCGAAAGCACCGGAGGTTCGAATCCTCTCATTTCCGCCAAAGTTTCTTGAAACAAAGCATATTAATTAAGGAGGGAAATATGGGCAAGCTGTCTCTATCGGATAATGCTGTTTCTGTAGATCTCAATAAAGATGATTACGATTTCATATCAAAAATTTCAAAACATAATCTTCCCGGCCTTATAGGTGATCGCATAGCTTATTGACGTTGGACAAATGCAGCGAAAGTGATTGGAAAAGCTCGTGCATATGCAGAGAAACATGGGGCTGAAGCTTCATTAAAAGTGATCCCTTCTAAGTTTCTTGTTGAGTTTATGGATGGAGCTTCTCTTGAAGAAGATGAGGATTTCCAAAATATTTGGGCAAAAGCCTTAGCAGGAGAAAGCGAAAAGCCGGGATCTTTTTCTTTAAAAACACTTGCGATATTAAAACAAATGACTCAAAAAGAAGCAGAAGTTTTTAAAAGAGCCGCAAACTATGTGATAGTGCAAGAATCTAACAACGACTATTTTTTGCCTAGTAATGCTATTTGCAAATATTTCCCTTTGGATGATGTGCTTTTACTTAATGAAGCGGGTCTGATTTCTTATACTTCAAACGTGTTTTGCGACCTAAAAACTAAAGAAACCGGAATAATTGAAAATTTTGTATGTTCTAATACGAATATTATTGCATCCATTGATATGCCCATATATAAATTTGTATCTCTTGAAATTTATACGCTTACAAGAGCCGGAAGAGAAATATATTCATTGATGGAAAACATATGGTGCGACGCAACTTATCATGATGAATGGACTGATACTTTAAAAAACAGGGCGTAAATATAGAATACAATGAGACAACTAATAAAATGATTTGCTAATATAGGAGGGGTAAACATGGTAAGTATTAAAAAATACTCGGCGGAGTTTATTGGCACGATGATTCTCGTATTTATGGGTTGCGGAAGCGCGGTTGTATTGGGCGCCGCGGTTGGCGGTGGGCATTTGGCGGTTGCGTTGGCGTTCGGTCTTGCGATTGTGGCAACGGCGTATGTAATCGGAAACATTTCCGGTTGTCATGTCAATCCGGCGGTTTCGCTTGCAATGCTTATCAACAAAAAGATTGACGTGAAAGATTTTATCGGCTACATCGTGGCGCAGTTTGCGGGAGCGATAGCGGGAGCGGCTTTGCTAATGCTTATCGTTCATCTTGGCGTTGCTGACCAAACGCACGCGCTGGGCGCGAACACCGCCCTAAACATTGGTATAACCGGTTCGTTCGTTGTCGAAGTTATACTGACCGCGATTTTTGTGTTCGCGATTCTTGGGGTTACGTCTGACGCGGGCAAGAAGAATGTTGCGGGTATCGTAATCGGTTTGACGCTTGCGTTTGTTCATATTGTTGGAATTCCGCTGACCGGAACATCTGTTAATCCCGCGCGAAGCCTTGGTCCGGCGATTTTCGCGGGCGGCGAAAGTTTAAGCAACGTTTGGGTGTTTATCGCGGCGCCGCTTGTTGGCGCGGTTATCGCTGTTTGCCTGTTTAAGCTTATTTCAAGCAAAAAAGAAGAAATTGCATAATAACCGGAGGATTTTAACATGATGAATAATAATGTAGACATCAAAAAGTATGCACGGAATTTTTACAGAGCAAGAGGGAATCTGCTAGCGGTTGTTGCTTTTACCTTGGTAAATTTATTGCTTATTGTTTTTAACGTTGATTGGCATTTCTTCTTTTCCGCAACTGTGCCGATGCTGATTCTTCATTTTACTCAAGAGCTTTCATTCTATTACGGGAATGCCATTTACGTTGTCGGAATCATTTTGGCTTTTGGGGGCGCGCTTTTATACTTTGTGTTTTGGTTGTTATCTAAGCGGTTCCGAGTTTTTATGCTAATATCGTTGATCGTTTTCGGTATCGACGCGTTGGTATTTTTGATTCTTATATTGTTTGGCGGATTTGATGGAACTTTAATAATTAATCTTGCTTTCAGCGGATGGATTTTATATTACTTGATTATAGGCACTGCCGCCTGGGGAAAATTGTTGCGCATTCCGGCGGCGGAGGTGCAAGCCGCGGTAGACGCCGCGAAGCAAGAGGCCGAGGCGACTGAAACGCAAACTGCGTTAAACGACATTGCTTCAGGCGAGGCGGAGGCTACCGCAATTCCTACCGACGAAAATCAGCAAAACGATGAAAATCAGTATTAACACTACAAAACAGCCTTGAGTATTATACTCAAGGCTGTTTTTAGCTTATGTGGAATTGCAATAAGAATTTGATGTCTCGCGGAAATTGTTCGAAGATATTACAGCGCGGAAAAGGCGCAGGCTTGCCTGCACCGATTGAGATAGTCGCAACCTTCGCAGGCGTCGAGTAATAAATCCTTGCTGATAATCTCGTCAATCAGCGTTTGGCGAAAATCTTCCCAATTGAGCCGGCTTCCGAACTCTAATTCGCAATAGGATAATGTTTTATCGTCCGAAAGGATAACTTCGTCGGCTTTTCCGCAGTTGGAGCCGGCATTGTGCGAGCAGCTGCCGCAGATAACGTCAAGTTCGCGGCACAAAATCACTTTGGTTTTAGGGTTATCGCGCAAATTTTCAATAATCTTCCGCATGATTGAGATGTACGGCGCGCTGTGTCCTTCTTCATCGAATAGGATAACGCACAAGCCGTGGTGCGGGCGTAAAAGTAGTTTTTCCATCATGATTTCCTCCTGATTTTGGCGACGGCTTTGCGTATTTGCGGCCCGGCGATAAACGCTAGCACCAGCTTTGCCGCTTCGAGCGGCGCAAATGGCGCGAACGCCACAGCGAATGACGCCATAAATCCACCGTCGTGGTAGAACGAGTGTTGAAGCGTTCCCATTAAGAGGTTTGTAAGCGAGCCGATTACAAGGGTGATCGCAAGTTCGATTTTGTTCTCGCTTTCCGCGCCCCAACCGATTGCCAGCATCATAAAAGGATAGGATAGCAGGAAGCCGCCCCATGGGCCGATTAGCCTATGCGCGCCGCTTGGAATTCCGATAATCGCGCCGGCGAATACGGGCGCGCCTATCGCTCCGAGCAACAAATATACAAGCGCGGCAATGCACCCTTTTTTCGCGCCGAGAATGATTGCTAACAAAGGCACGGCAAGGGTTTGCAACGTAAATGGCACTCCGCCGGGCAATGGGATTGCGAATTGCGCCGCCGCCGCGATTACGGCGACGGAGATTCCGATAAAGCATAAATCTTGAACCGATAATTTTTTTGTCATATGTAGTCCTCCTAACCGCTAAGGGGGATTATAGCACAAAAAAAAGCGATTGTCAACCTAATTTTAAAATTAGGTTGACAATCGCTTTTGAGTCATGAATTTAGTTGAATAATTTTACGCTTACCTCGCCGGTGGATAATGCGGTGATTGAATTATTTGATTTCCTAACGATTAGTCGGCATTGTTCGTCGATGTCTATCGCCGTTGCCTCGTAAGGTTCGTCTGAACCGATGACGGTCACTGTACGCCCGATCAACATTGACTTTTCTTTATATTCGGCATATATTTTCGGATCGAAAATTTGACTGTCGGGCGAGAGAAAAATATTTATCAGCTCCGCCGCGATTCGGCTTCTAACCGTTGCGTTATCGTCGTTTGAACCGACGGCGAAAATCGAAGTTGCGATGTTTTGAACATCGTCGGGGAAATCGTTGGTGGTAACATTGATTCCCATACCGATTACAATCCAGTCAATGGAGCCGCTTTCGAAATCGGTAACCGCTTCGGTTAAAATGCCGCAAATTTTTTTATCGTCTAAAAATATGTCGTTAACCCATTTTATTTTCGGCGCAACGCCTGTAACCGTCTCAATCGCGCGGCATACGGCAACCGCGGCGCTTGCGGTGATGTGCGTCGTGTCGGTTAAACCCAAAAATTTGGTGCGCAGGATAATGCTCATATAAAGTCCGCCAAGCGGCGGGGAATAAAAAGACCTGCCATACCGTCCGCGGCCGGCAGTTTGGGTTTCGGCAATGATCACGGTTCCGTGCGCCGCGCCGGCAATTGCCATTTCTTTCGCCGCGTTATTGGTCGAATCCACCGATTTGAGTATGTGAATGTTCGCTTCGTGTTCCTTGTTCGTCAAATACGGCACAATGCCGGCGGCGGACAAGATATTGTTGTTCGTTAAAAGCGTATAACCTCGGTTGCTTACCGATTCGATTGCATAACCATCTTCCTTTAGCGAATTTATCGCTTTCCACACGGCATTACGGGAAATATTGAGTTGCTCTGCGATTCTCGCGCCGGAGATAGGCTTTCCGCGGTTCTGTTCAAGTAATGCGAGGATTGTGTTTTTAGTATTCATCACGCAATCCCCGCTATTTTTCGTTTTACCCGTTGCAATGCGTTGTCTATTGACTTTGGCGAGCGGTCGAGTTGCGCTGAAATGTCGCGATAGCTTTTACCGTCGACGTACATTTGCAGAACGCGCACTTCAAATTCGGATAAAATTTCGTCAATCTTATTTTTTGTGATAAAGAAGCTTTCTTTTTCGACTACGCGATACTCGGGATCCAAACTTTCCGCGCCCGCGATGGTGTCAAGCAAACTTCGCTCGGTTGTATCATCGTCGAACACCGCTTTGCTGAGCGAAACATACGAATTGAGCGGCATATGCTTTTGCCTGGTCGCAGTTTTTATCGCGGTGATAATCTGACGTTTTATGCACATTTGCGCGAACGTTTTAAACGACGACAATTTCGTGTTATCAAAATCGCGGATTGCCTTAAAAAGCCCGATCATGCCTTCTTGGACGATGTCGTCTCTGTCCGCGCCCACGATAAAATAATCCTTCGCTTTTTGACGGACAATGTGCTTATATTCGGACATAATATGCTCGAGCGCCGCCTTATCGCCGCTGCGCCCCAGTATTACGATTTCTTCGTCTGATAGAATTGAATAGTTCATAGTTATTTCCTCGTTAAAAACTCCGTTTCTTTAGCAATCATCAGTTCCTCGTTCGTCGGGATTACCAACGTCGCAACTCGCGCACCTGCGCCCGAAACATCCATTTCGATTCCGCGAGCCGAGTTGTTTTTATCCTTATCAATGATAATTCCCAAAAATTCCGCGTCTTTCGTAATGGACTCGCGAATTGACGCCGTATTTTCGCCGATTCCGGCGGTAAACACAATCGCGTCAACGCCGCCCATTATCATCGCGTAACCACCGATATATTTTTTCACGCTTGCGACAAACATGTCAAGCGCCAAATTCGCGCGGTCGTTTCCATCTTCCGCCGCTTTGCACAGGTCGCGGAAATCGCTTGAGATTCCGGAGACGCCGAGAACGCCCGACTTTTTGTTAAGCATGTTATCCACTTCGTCAACCGTCATATTTTCCTTTTGCATCAAAAATTTGATAATTGCAGGGTCAATAACGCCGCTTCGAGTACCCATTACAACACCGGCAAGCGGAGTGAATCCCATTGACGTATCTACCGATTTTCCGCGTTTCACCGCCGCAACCGATGAGCCGTTTCCAAGGTGAAGCGTGATAATTTTCAGCTCTTGAATAGGCTTGCCAAGCATTTTCGCCGCACGATATGCGACATATTTGTGCGATGTTCCGTGGAATCCGTATTTGCGGATTTTATATTTCGTGTAAAGTTCGTGCGGAATCGCGTACATAAACGCGCTTGGCGGCATTGTTTGGTGGAACGCCGTGTCGAATACCGCAACCTGCGGCACGTTCGGCATAATTGCCTCGCAAGCGTTGATTCCGATAAGGTTCGGCGGGTTGTGAAGCGGCGCGAGGTCGATACATTTTTCAATCGCCTTTTTTACGTCCGCGTCGATAATGACCGAACTGCTAAAGTAATCACCGCCGTGAACGACACGATGTCCAACCGCTTGAATTTCGCTCATATCAGCGATTACGCCGATATCTTTGTCGGTTAAAGCCGAAAGAACCAAATGTATCGCGTCGGCGTGCGTTTTCATCTCTTTTTCAATGATAACCGGATCGTTTTCGCCCGCCGTATGTTTGATAACCGAGCCGGGAATTCCGATTCGTTCACAGATTCCTTTTGCCATGACCAGTTCCGACTTCATGCTAAACAATTGGTATTTAAGGGACGAGCTTCCTGCGTTGATTACTAAGATTTTCATATGATTTCTCCTTTTTGGTTTAAATATCAAATTTTGTTTTGTTAAGGATCGGTCCTTAACAATCCTCTTTTTCGGGTCCGTCCCGAGGGCTTGTGTCACTGATTCGGCGAAAACCGCCGAGGAAACTGCATAAGGTAATTGTCCACGCTAAAGCGCGGACTGCCGTTACCGGACGGGCGGTAAGGGCTCTGCCCTTGCCAATCCCGGTCGCCTATGGTCGCAAACGCCAAAAAGCGGCGATTATAGAGGAAACTCCTCGCACAAGACGCTTCGGAGGGCTAAATCTCTAAGCAGTAAACTGCTAAGATCTTTATGCCAAGCCGGCGACAGAAAAACGGGGTTAGCGAACCGCATTCGCGGAAAGATTAGTGAGATATAGCACTGCGCTCCGTTCGATAGCGACCCGCGTCAAAAAGCGCGAGATATTATTTGGATAGGGTGCGTTGATTGCATTAACTTTCGCCCGCAGTTCCGCCACAACGGTTTTCGTTGTGGTCGGGGAGGGCGACGCTTTTAGTCAAGTTTTTGGCGCGCAAAAACTTGCTGGATTGTTAAGAACTGGTCCTTAACGCGCCGCGCGCGCCCGCGCAAAACCGGTCTAAGGCGCAACGCGCCTTAACCCCGCGCCCGTTGGGCGCAAATTTTGATAAAACTTTTTTTTAAAGTTTTTAGGGTTTTAGGGCAAAGCCCTAAAATCAAAATATAAAAAACACATAATACGCCCCAATCATTAAAGTAAGCGCAAAGTTGGCGCTTATATGTACTATCAAGCTTCCGCCTATGCTTTTGCACCTTAAAGCTAGCGCGTTAAAGATAAGTCCGGCGGCGACAAGCCCCGCAATACTGAGAATAAAAATTCCCGGCGCAAGCGCGGCGTTCAAAATTGTTACATGATAAAGCGCGAAAAGCAAAGAGGAAAAAATATGGGCGTAACGTTTAAGATTCATGTTATAAAGCGACATAAATATGAATCCTCTGAAAAACAACTCTTCCACTGCGGCGTTTATCAATACTATGTAAAAAAATACAAAAACGGCGTTATTTCGCGTTATCCCGTATGAATCCAGTGCTTCAGCAACCATTGCTTGGTCAATAAAAGGTTGCGCTATCACAAACGCCGCGACAATCACCGCGAATACGCCGAATCCCAATAGGAAAGAAAATCTGATGTTTTTTCTGTCCTTGTTCATTGAAAGCAAAGAGAAAAACTCTTTGACCGTTCTTCCTTTCGAAATTTTAAAATAAATCAGCGGACACAAAAGAAACGCGATAACCTTAAAAGTAGATGTGTACACATAATTATTGAAGGGCGATTGCAGCATTACGGCGTGCAAAACGCAAACAATCAGCGAAAATGCAGTAATCAGCCATACATTTTTGTGTCTCATCCGCTTCACTCCCGTAAAATAATCTACATCCCCATTGCCTGCACTGCAGTAAGTGCGGTAACGCCGACGATATCCTCCGCGCTGCAACCGCGGGATAGGTCGTTAACCGGCTTCGCGATTCCTTGCGTAATCGGCCCGTACGCCTCTGCTTTCGCGAGCCGCTCGACCAATTTATATCCGATATTTCCCGAATTCAAATCGGGGAAAATCAACACGTTCGCTTGCCCCGCGATTTCGCAGTTCGGCGCTTTTGCCTTGCCGATTGCCGGAACTATCGCCGCGTCAAGCTGAAACTCGCCATCAATTTTGATCTCCGGCGCGAGTTTTTGGGCGATTAAAGTGGCTTTTTGCATTTTTTCGACAAGTTCCGACTTCGCGCTGCAACATGTCGAGTATGATAACATTCCGACTTTCGCCTCCACGCCGGTAAGTGTTGTGAAAGATTTCGCGCTTTGTATAGCGATTTGCGCGGCTTCTTCCGCGGTCGGGTTTTGCACAAGTCCGCAATCGGAAAATAGGAACATTCCGTTGTGTCCATATTCGCAATTCGGCACGATCATTATGAAGAAAGATGACACCAAACTTACGCCCGGCGCGGTTTTTAGGATTTGCAGGCATGGACGAAGCACGTCGCCGGTGGAATTCACCGCGCCCGCGACCATTCCGTCGGCGTAACCTAATTTTACAAGTAAAACGCCGAAGTATAATACGTTTTTCACCGCTTCTTGCGCTTGCTCGATGGTCATGTCTTTCGATTTTCGCAGTTCGAACAGCGTGTTCGCGAATTCTTTCGATTTATCGGACGAAAGAGGGTTGATTATCGTTGCTTTTGAAATGTCAAGCCCGTTTGCAAGTTCTTTAATTTTCGCCTCGTTACCGAGTAGGATAAGGTTTGCAAGCCCTTCTTTTAATATTTTTGCCGCCGCTTGGACGGTGCGGATTTCTTCACCTTCGGCGAGAACGATGGTTTTATTCGCCCCTCGCGCGAGGTCTTTGATTTTAGTCATGAAATCCATATGTATATATCAATCCTTTCGGGTTTTGATTTCAAATTTTTTAGGGCTTCGCCCTAAAAACCCATTTTGCCGCTGAGGCGGCGAGCTTATGACCTGCCGGTCGGGCGATAAGGGCTCTGCCCTTATCAATCCCGGTCGCCTGGCGATCACAAACGCAAAAAACGCGATTTGTGCCGCAAGCGGCGACAGAAAAGCTGGGTTAGTGAACCGCATTCGCGGAAAGATTAGTGTATACGGACACTGCTTTCGTTTGAGACCGACCCGCGCCTAAAAGCGCGAGATCTAATCTGTCTAGAGTGCGTTGATTGCACTAATTATCGCCCGTGGTTCCGTCAGCGGGGCACCCGCCCGACGCTTTTTGTCGGGGAGGGTCGCGACGGGGAGGGCGACGGTTTTAGTCAAGTTTTTGACGCACAAAAACTTGCTGGATTGTCAAGGACCGGTCCTTGACGCGCCGCGCGCGCCCGCGCAACGCCTGCCGCCGCAGCGGTAAAATGGTTTTTAGGGCGAATGCCCTAAAAGCCCCGCGCCCGTGGGCGCAAAAAGTGGGATCACAATGGCTTAGCCCTTTTTAATCCTGTCCCAATATTCCTTTGCCGCGGTTTCCGACTTGTTCTCTCCAAAAATGTAGTACTTTTTATCCTTAATATTGTCGGGCAGATATTGCTGATACGTATAATGGTTCGGGTAATCGTGGGGGTAGATGTAGTTCTGCCCCTTAATCTCGTTCCCCTCGCCGTCGTAATGTTTATTCTGCAACTGCCGCGGAATGGTTCCCGTATCCATATTTTCGATATCCCGAATCGCCGCATCTATAGCGCCGTACGTCGAATTTGACTTCGGCGCGGTTGCGAGCAACACGGTCGCGTGCGCCAACGGTATTCTCGCCTCGGGAAACCCGAGTTGCAACGCGCAGTCAACGCAGGATTTCGTAATGGTCACCGCCATAGGATACGCAAGCCCGATATCCTCGCACGAAATTACCATCAAGCGACGGCAAATAGACGCAATATCGTCTGCCAATATTAGCCGCGCTAAATAATGCAACGCCGCGTCGGGGTCAGAACCGCGAATGGACTTTTGCAGCGCGCTTAAAATATCATAATGGCTATCGCCCTTTTTGTCGTAACTAAGCGACCGCTTTTGCGTGCATTGCTCGGCGATTTCCTTTGTTATCAACACTTTTCCCTTTTTGTCAGGCGGCGAATACAGCGCGGCGATTTCCAGCGCGTTCAGCGCGCGGCGCACGTCTCCGCCCGACATTTGCGCGATGTGCGTTATCGCGTCGGGTTCAAACTCTAACGTCTGCCCCGCGAAATCTTCCGCTTGCAGTATTAACGCCGCGCGACGAAGCGCGCCCTCAATATCGTCGGGCGTAAGCGGTTTGAACTCAAACACCGTCGAACGACTTAAAATCGCGTTATAAATATAAAAATACGGATTTTCGGTGGTGCTTGCGATTAGGGTAATTTGCCCGTTTTCGGTATATTCAAGCAACGATTGCTGCTGCTTTTTATTGAAATTTTGTATCTCGTCGAGGTAAAGCAAAACGCCGTTCTGTCCGAAAATTCCGTCCAAATCGCGGATAATATCCTTGATGTCCGAAACACCGGCGTTTGTCGCGTTAAGCTTATACAGGCGCTTGTCCGACAACTTCGCCGCGATGTTCGCAACCGTCGTCTTGCCGGTGCCGGAAGGGCCGTAAAATATCATATTCGGGATATTTCCGCTCTCGATAATAGAGCGCAGGATTTTCCCTTCGCCTAAGATATGTGCCTGTCCGACGATTTCGTCCAAATTTTGTGGGCGAACCCTGTCCGCCAATGGTGAGGTCATACATGAACCTCCTTTTTAGCGCCCTGCGGGCGCTGGTTTTTGCGCCCTACGGGCGCAGGGTTAAGGCGCGTTGCGCCTTAGACCATTTTTGCCGCCTATGGCGGCAAGCTTTTAGGGCTTTGCCCTAAAAATCCATTATTCGGGTCCGTCCCGAAGGCGTATGCCTTGACAGGCGGTCGACAAGGGCTCTGCCCTTGCCAATCCCGGTCGCCTATGGTCGCAAATGCCACAAAACGGCGATTTGCGCCAAAGCCGGCGACAGAAAAGCGGGGTTTGCGAACCGCATTCGCGGAAAGACTAACGAGATATATCACTGCTTTCATTCGAGCATGCGGCTTTTGCCGCCGTAGTCACTAAACTAAGAGGATATTGTTTGCAGTCCTCAATAAGCGGCGCGTTTACAATAGCGCTATAGCGCGTGTGCGCCGCAAGTTTTACTAAATTTTTTGTTAAAAAATTTTCGGGGCTTGACAAGGGCTACGACTAGCCCTTGTCGCTCTGCGGCAGCCGCCGCACATATGCGCTTGTCAGCGCAAGACAGTCCGCGCCGGCAGGCGCAAACCTTACTCATACAACGGATACTTCGCGCAAAGCGCGGCAACTCTAGCTCTCGCCTCATCTTTAGAATTCTCAAAATCAGACAGCGTCATTTTGATTATCGCGGCGATTTCAACCATATCTTCCTCAACAAACCCGCGCGAAGTTACCGCCGGCGTTCCAAGACGCACGCCGGAAGTTACGAACGGACTTTGCGGGTCGTTCGGAATTGTGTTTTTATTAGCGGTTATGCCTATATCGTCAAGCATATTCTCCGCCACTTTACCGGTAAGGTCAAAACTTCGCAAATCCATAAGCATCAAGTGCGTGTCCGTTCCGCCCGAAACAAGCGTAATTCCGTTATCCTGCAGCGCTTTCGCCAACGCTTGTGCGTTACTGTGAATTTGCTGTTGATACTTCTTAAATTCGGGGCTCATCGCCTCTTTGAAGCTAACCGCTTTCGACGCGATAACGTGCATAAGCGGCCCGCCTTGAAGTCCGGGGAAAATTGCCTTATTTATCATCGGCAAATGCTCTTCTTTGCACAAAATCAGACCGCCGCGCGGTCCGCGCAACGTTTTGTGGGTCGTTGAGGTTACGAAATCAGCGTACGGGACAGGACTTTCGTGCAATCCCGCCGCGACCAATCCCGCGATATGTGCCATGTCAACCATCAGATACGCGCCGACTTCGTCGCAAATTTCGCGAAACTTCTTGAAGTCAATCGCCCGCGCATACGCGCTTGCGCCCGCAAGAATCAGCTTAGGCTTATGTTCAAGCGCCAATTTGCGTACGTTATCATAGTCGATTTTATGCGTAACTTCGTCAACGCCGTACGCCACAACATTGTAATATTTCCCGGAAATATTAACCGGACTTCCGTGGCTTAAATGCCCGCCTTCGGCAAGGCTCATGCCTAAATATGTGTCGCCGGGCTGCAACGCGCCGAAAAACACCGCCAAATTCGCACTTGCGCCCGAATGAGGTTGAACATTCGCCGCTTCCGCGCCGAAAAGTTCTTTCGCGCGCTCAATCGCAATGGTTTCCACGTCGTCAACGTACTCACATCCGCCGTAATAACGCTTTCCGGGATAACCCTCGGCATATTTGTTGGTAAGCGGCGTTCCCATAGCCTCAATTACAGCGTCGGACACAAAATTTTCGCTTGCGATAAGTTCGATTTTGTTACGTTGACGCCCAACCTCAAGTTCAATCAAGTCAGCGATTTGCGGGTCAATTTTACGAATTTCTTTTGTAGAATACATTATAATTCCCTCCATATGAACAATTGACAATGGATAATTGACAATTGACAATTATTGTTGTTTTTCGCCTTGCGAAAAACTTCTTTTAATAGTATAATATAAAATAGAAGATTTTTCAAGGGGGAAAATTAAAATGCGTGAAAATTTATCGAAAAAACGGGAACGGGTATTGAAAATCATTGGAATATTTGACGAAATATACGGCGGCGCGGATTGTTCGCTTGACTTTAGAACGCCACTTGAGCTTTTGATAGCGACGCAGCTTGCGGCGCAATGCACCGACGCGCGAGTGAATATCGTGACGAAAGATTTGTTTAAGAAATATACTTCCGTCGAAGATTTCGCCAACGCGAATTTGCTTGAACTTGAACAGGACATTAAATCCACAGGGTTTTATCGTAATAAGGCGAAGAATATTATCGCCTGCTGCAAGCGGATTTTGTCTGAATATAACGGTGAAATTCCGAATAATTTGGAAGATATGCTAACCTTGGCGGGCGTCGGGCGAAAGACGGCAAACTTAGTGTTGGGCGATATTTTTGGCATTCCCGGGATTGTGGTGGATACGCATGCGACAAGGATTTCCAACCTTTTGGGGCTTACGGCGAATAAAGACCCGTATAAAATTGAATTGGACTTGCAAAAAGTCGTGCCGAAAGAGAATTGGGGCAAGTTTTGCCACCAACTCGTTCTGTTCGGACGGGAATATTGCATTGCGCGCCGTCCGAAATGTGATATCTGTCCGATTGCGATATATTGCCCGAGCCGGCAAGGGCTTTAAACGGCATAACAAAAATTTGAAATTTTTTCTTGCATTTATTTTCGCCGTATGATATAATATCTGGAAATGTATCTGAACCCCTATGCACTAAACGTGTTTTGGAAGGTGTTTCGAAAAAAAGGAGATGACGTACATGGAAATCAGAAAAATTAAGAAAGTTTTAGCCGCGAACAGAGGAGAAATCGCCACCCGCGTATTCCGCGCTTGTAGTGAGCTTGGAATCAGCACGGTTGCAATTTATTCGGAAGCAGATACATATAATTTGTTCCGAACGAAGGCTGACGAATCCTATTTGGTTGGAAAAGACAACACGCCGCTTGGCGCGTATTTGGATATTCCGTCAATTATTAAATTGGCGAAAGATAAAGGCGTTGACGCGATTCACCCCGGATATGGATTTTTGTCCGAAAACGCTGATTTCGCGAAAGCTTGCGAAGATAATGACATTATCTTTATCGGTCCGCCGTCTTCAGTTTTGGCGAAAATGGGAGACAAACTGAGCGCGAAAGAAGTTGCGAAAAAAGTAGGCGTTCCGACGATTCCGGGAACCGAAAGCCCGATTACCGATCTTGACGAAGGCGTTAAAATCGCGAATGAATTCGGCTATCCCGTAATGCTTAAAGCCGCTGCCGGCGGCGGCGGAAAAGGTATGCGCCGCGTTGATAATGACGAAGAACTTAGAAACGTTTTCCCGCTTGTGCAAAGCGAGGCGTTAAAATCGTTCGGCAACGGCGACATATTTATAGAAAAATTCCTTGTTCGTCCGAAACATATCGAAATGCAAGTTTTCGCCGATAAGTACGGCAACGTTGTGCATCTTTTCGAGCGTGATTGTTCGCTTCAGCGTCGATTCCAAAAGGTTATCGAAGTTGCGCCTGCCGTAACATTGCCGCAAGAGTTGAAAGAGCAAATCTATGACGCGGCGGTGAAAATCGCGAAAGCGGTTGATTACGTGAGCGCGGGAACGGTTGAATTCCTTGTTTCGGAAGGAAAATATTACTTTATCGAAATGAACCCTCGAATTCAGGTTGAACATACAATTACCGAAGTTATTACAGGCGTTGACATCGTTCAGGCGCAAATTTTGGTTGCGGAAGGGTACAAACTTTCCGACCCGGAGATTAATTTGCCGAGCCAGGACGCGATTCAAATGCACGGCGTCGCGATTCAGTGCCGTGTTACCACCGAAGATCCGAAAAACAATTTCTCGCCTGACATAGGCAAGATTACGGCGTATCGCTCGCCGGGCGGGCTTGGCGTTAGATTGGACGCGGGCAACGCGTTTACGGGCGCGGAAATTTCGCCGTATTACGACAGCCTTTTGGTGAAAGTTATTACTTCCGACCGTACATACGAGGGCGCGACGCGAAAAGCGCTGCGCGCGATTAAGGAAATGCGTATCCGCGGCGTGAAAACGAATATTGAATTCTTGAAAAATATTATGCTTCACCCGGAATTTATCGCGGATAACTGTCATACGACCTTTATCGACGACACGCCCGAGCTTTATGACATCAAAGAGCCGCAAGACCGCGCGACGAAAATCCTAAAATATATCGGGAACATCGTTGTTAACGATAAAAACGTCGGTTCAACCGAATATAACGAGGCGCCGCTTCCTGCGTTGCCGGAAGGCGCGCCGAAAGCCGGGCTTAAGCAATTGCTTGACGAAAAAGGTCCGAACGCGTTCAAAGATTTCATTTTGAACGAGAAAAAGCTGCTGATTTCCGACACTACATTGCGTGACGCGCATCAATCGCTTTTGGCAACGCGTGTGCGAACCAAAGATATGACGGCGATCGCCGAATATATGTCGCATGCGATGAGTGACGCTTTCGCTTTGGAAATGTGGGGTGGAGCGACGTTCGACGTGGCGTACAGATTCCTGCACGAGTCTCCGTGGGAGCGATTAGCGATCCTGCGCGAGAAAATTCCGAACATTCCGTTTATGATGTTGTTCCGCGGCGCAAACGCGGTCGGATACACAAGCTATCCCGACAACATTATCAAAGAATTTATCAAAGAAGCCGCAACGGCTGGAATCGACGTATTCCGTGTGTTCGACTCGCTGAACTGGCTGCCGAATATGGAATTGTCGATTGAGGAAGTGCTTAAACAAAACAAAGTTGCGGAAGGATACATCTGCTACACCGGCGATATTTCTGACCCGACGAAGGATAAATACAACCTTAATTACTACGTCAACATGGCGAAAGAGCTTGAAAAGCGCGGCGTGCATATTTTGGGTATCAAAGATATGTCCGGTCTATTGAAGCCTTACGCGGCGGAGAAGTTGGTTAGCACGCTTAAACAAGAAATCGGACTTCCGATTCACCTGCACACGCACGACACAAGCGGAAACGCCGTTTCGACGTTGCTTAAAGCGTCTGACGCGGGCGTTGATATTGTGGACACCGCGATTTCGTCACTATCATCGTTGACGTCGCAACCGTCTATGAACGCTGTTGTTACCGCGCTTGGCGGAACCGAGCGTGATACCGGATTGTGCGACGATAAGTTGCTGCCCATTTCTAACTATTGGGAAAGCGCGCGTAAGTATTACTGCCGCTTTGAAGAGGGCTTAACTTCGCCTGCGACCGATATTTATAAATACGAAATCCCCGGCGGGCAGTATACTAACCTGCGAGCGCAGGTGCAAAGCCTTGGTTTGGGCGACAGATTCGAAGAAGTTAAGGAAAAATATAAAGAAGTTAATACTATGTTAGGTGATATCGTAAAAGTTACGCCGTCATCGAAGATGGTTGGCGATATGGCGATTTTGATGGTTCAAAACGACGTAACTGCTGAAAACATTGTGGAAAAAGGCGAGAACCTTACCTTCCCCGATTCGGTTGTAAGTTATTTCAAAGGCATGATGGGGCAACCGCAAGGCGGATTCCCGAAAGATATTCAAGAAATCGTGCTTAAAGGCGAAAAGCCTATCACTTGCCGACCGGGCGAGCTTTTAGAGCCGGCGAACTTCGACGCGATCAAAGAAGAAATGAAGCCGTTCTGCCCGAATCCGAATATGCAAGACGTCGTTTCATACGCGTTATATCCGAAAGTGCTGAAAGACTACTTCCAAGGTATGGCGGAACATTCTGATTTGTCGAATATGAACACGGTTGCGTTCTTTAACGGCTTAAAGCCGGGCGAAACCACCGAGGTTGAAATCGCGGACGGGAAAACTTTGTTTATCAAGCTTGTAAGCATCTCGGATAAGGATAAAGAGGGCTTCCGCACGGTTGCGTTCGAACTTAACGGTTCGCGCCGAAGCATTACGGTGCAAGATACCACCGGCGGCGAGGTTGCGGCAACCGTTGTTATGGCTGATCCCGAAAATATCATGGAAATCGGCGCGAGTATCCCGGGAATGATTAGCAAACTTAACGTTTCTAAAGGCGAGAAGGTTCAAAAGAACCAAGTTCTCGCGGTTATCGAGGCGATGAAGATGGAAACTACTGTGGTCAGCAAAACCGACGGCGTTATTGACGACATCTTAGTGAAAGAGAAGCAACCCGTAAAAGCCGGCGAGTTGATAATTCGTATGAAATAAATTTGACGCGAATTCTAGAATAGGGGCGACAAAAGTCGCCCCTGCTTTATGAAATGAGGGGAAAACATGATAGACGTGGCAACAATCATGCAGCAGATGATGATCTTCGTCTTGATTATGGCTGTGGCGTTTTTTTGCGGAAAATCAAAGTGTTTACCGCAGAAACGAACGCGCAAATCTCAAAAATTGTGCTGAAGTTAACGCTTCCCGTGTTTCTTATTTCGTCAGTTTTGGGCGATTGAATGCCTATCGACCGCGGGCAAACTCCGACTTTCTTCGCGATTATCATTTTATCTTTCGTGATTACAGGAATTATTTGCGCCCTATTCGCGTTTACCTGCGTCAAAAAGAAAGACGAGCGCGGCGCGTATGTCATGATGGGGCTTGTGGGTAACGTAAACTTTATGGAACTCCCTTTTGTTGCCGCATTTTTAGGGCAGGACGTAATGGTGTTCGCAACTATGT
The DNA here is from genome assembly GCA_009780345.1 of Oscillospiraceae bacterium. GTDB lineage: Bacteria > Bacillota > Clostridia > Monoglobales > WRAG01 > WRAG01. The sequence continues at coordinate 10,798 of WRAG01000023.1, read as the reverse complement.
ACAGCCTAATATTCACTCTTATAACATTTACAGTCGGTATGAAACTTATTGGCGGAAAACAGGCGAAAGTATCGCCAAAACTGATTTTCAACCCGGTGGCGTGCGCGGCTATGATTGCGGTTTTACTGTTCCTTGTTGATTTTCGATTACCGGCGTATGGCGAAAGCTTTTATCGCGGCGGAGCAGTTTTCAGTAGTGTGTTTGGAAGCTTGGGCGCGGGAACATCGCCTATGGCTATGGTTATATTGGGTTCAACTTTGGCGGGAATGAAGTTTAAACAGATGTTTCAAGGCCGGCGAACATATGCGATTTCGGTTTGCTTTGCCGATGATCTTGCCGTGGCTGTTTAGCCTTATATCCATTTAATTTTATATAGAGAAAGAGGTCACATATGATTTTAGATAGTTTTATCGTAAGTATAAATATTATGCTCCCGTTCGTCGCGCTTGCGCTGTTGGGCGTGTTGCTCAGACGAATGGGCTTTATTGGCGATAAGTTTGTTCGGCAAGGGAACAAAGTACTGTTTTACGTCGGAATTCCAATGACGATTTTCAATCATATACACCGAGCGGACTTGTCTGAAATCCTTGATTGGGGATTTTTGGGATGGAACGCTTTAATGATTGTCGGGGCTTTCTTGATTACTTGGATTTTGGCGTGGAAGCTTATGAGCGACAAAGATTCTGTATCGTCGTTTGTTAACAGCGCTTATAGAAGCAGTCTTTCGGTTGTTGCGCCGCCGCTGTTTGTGTTAATGGCGTATACCAATGCCACGTTCGCGGACTTTTATTTGCCAAAAGCGCTTTTAACCATGTCTGTTTTGCTCGTTTTATCTTACGCGACGGCATCTGTTTTATTTGCCGTGCATAATTCAAAATCAAAAAAACTCAGCGGATTCGGGATAGTTAAAGATGTGCTTCTGTCTATTATTAAAAATCCTATAGTTATCGCTGTTTTTGTCGGACTGATTTTCAACTTTTTAGATTGGCGGCTTCCTGTCACTAATACGCTTGCTCTTAATTATGACTCAGGGCATCCGTTTTTGTTTGCCGCAACTACGGTGGACGCGCTTGCGCGTTTGGTTATGCCGCTTGCTATGATTTGTGTCGGCGCGAATCTTAAGTTTCACGGATTTGACAAAAAATTTAAATATGTTATCATTGCCGTTGTGACAAAACTTTTAATTATGCCGATAATTACCGTTGCTGTGTCGTTTTTCTTCGGGTTCCGCGGGAATGATTTAACTATAATTATGATTTTAAGCGCTTTGCCTATGGCGGTCGGCGCGTATGTTATGCAGGCGGAACTTGGCGGCGGAGATTTATACATAGGGGCGTCAACTTTGATGATTACTATGGTGCTTTCGGCGTTTACGCTTACGCTGTTTATTTTCTTGTTCCGCGTTATGGGATTTTTAGTGTAGATGATGTTTTAAACTATATATTTTAGCGAAAGAGGGTTTTTGTGATGAAAATTCCGAAAGGTAAGTGGATAAGCGGCTTTTGGCCCATGATTTTCATGAGTTTTTCGACAGGTTCGGTATATTGCTGGACGCTGTTCAGGGAAGATATTATGGAGCACGCCCCTGCTTTTACTAATCAAATACTTACGTTGTGTTTTATGCTGGCGTTATTTTTCTTAGGAATGACTGCGGCGTTCGGCGGAAAGCTTGTCGAACGATCGGTTAAGCGAGCGTCCCTTTACACGTTTATATTTTTCACATTAGGCTGGCTTATCACCGGAATCGGAGTTTATATTGGCGGCACCTTAGGCGTTGTGTTAGCATTGGTTGGATTTGGGCCTATTCAAGGGATAGGCTTGGGGCTTGGTTATCTTACGCCTGTTAAGACGCTTATGATGTGGTTTGATGATCGAAAAGGTTTCGCGGCGGGTCTTGCGATTGCCGCATTCGGACTTGCGGGACTTATCGGAAACCCGATTATCGGATTTTTATTGCAGAACTTCACGGTGTATCAAGCGTTCTTTATTCTAACGGCGCTGTTCGGAGTTCTATGTCTTGTCGCTTACATAATAATCGACAGACCGGAACTTAAAGCGGCTGACGCGGCAATGAAAACCCTTTCGGCAAAAGAGGTTATGCTGAAGAAAAAGTTTTGGTTTTTATGGATGGTTCTGTTTTTAAACATAGCGGCGGGCTTGGCTCTTATGAGCCACGAGCAGCAAATATATATTATGCTCGGGCTTGACTCGACGCTTAATAGAGCAATGATAGTGCTGTTTTGCACTTTCACCGCCGGCGGCGGAAATTTAGTAGGGCGGCTAATAATGGCGTCTTCGCAAGATAAAACCAATAAAAAGCATTTGCCTTACTATGTGATGTCGATTGGGTCAATTGTTATGTGCGGGATTGCGATTGTAATTGGGGCGACCCATTTTTCGACGGCGTTTATAATAATATTTGTAATCCAATTTTTCTTCGGCGCCGGATTTGCTTGCTTGCCCGAAATATTGAACCAGCAATACGGAATGAAACAGTTGGCGACAATTCAGGGGTACATGTTGACCGCTTGGGCGTTTGCGGCGTTGGTAGGACCACAAATCGCGGCGTTTATATTAGATTTGGGTGAGCGAATAGTAGTGGGTGGCTATGCCATGTTTAGAATTTACAATCAAGCGGGAAGTTATGTATTGGGAACCGTAAACGATTTAGAGGGCGCTTACGCGTTTGCCAAAGCATATGAGTCAGCGCCGGTTTTGGGTACTTTAAATATGCTTTATGCCGTTTTGGCGGGAATGTTTACGGTTCAGCTTGTATTCTTACTCCTTTTCGCTCGTACCTGCAAAAAAGACAAGTTGGCAACGAGTACGACGTAGTGATATGTTGTTGCGGGATAAAAAATTATCGTTTTTCGATAAATAATTGTTGACAAATAGAAAATGTTGTGATAAAATCCCTCCATAAAGTAATTTTATGGAGGGATTTTTTATGTATAAAAACAGTTGGGTGCATTACGTTACCAAAATTGTGGTGGATATCATGTTTTACGGCGGGATTTTGGCGTGTTTGGCGACGCCGTGGATTGTCGTGCATCTGTTCGGACTGACGGAAATATATCTTGCCCAAGGATGTGTTTTCGCAATTTCAAGTACTTTTATTCATCTTACCGCAATCTTCTTCCTCTCCGGCGTTTGCGGGGTTTATATCCTATGGCAGTTTAAGAAACTTTTCAAAACCCTGCTCGGCGGCAATCCGTTCGTTCCCGCGAATGTAAATTGCTTTCGTAAAATCGCCGTGGCAAGCTTGATAATCGCCATTCTCTTCGCCATCAGATGTATAATATATTTCACGTTTGCGTCGGCAGTTGTGGTTGTGATTTTCGCGCTTGCGACGCTGTTCTGCTTGACGTTGAAAGATTTATTCAAGCAGGCGGTGGATCATAAGCAAGAAAATGATTTGACAGTATAGGAGGGAAAAATATGCCTATAATAGTGAATTTAGACGTAATGATGGCAAAGCGGAAAATGGGGCTTATGGAGCTTGCCGAAAAGGTGAATATAACGCCGGCGAACCTGTCGATTCTGAAGAACAGCAAGGCGAAAGCAATACGCTTTTCGACTTTAGAGGAAATTTGCAAAGTTCTCGACTGCCAGCCTGGCGACATTTTGGAATTTGCGGAGGAGGAACAGACATGAACGAAAGAGTGAGATACGTGATAAAAGGTTTAATCTTGGCGGCAGCGCTTGTAGTGCTGAACAACATTTTGTTGTTCAACCTTAGCTTCCTCGGAGGACGATTTGTAGCATGGGAAATATTAATTATCGGCGGTTCTTTTGCGATTATCGTTATGCTGTTTTTGAAAACCGAAAAGATTTCAAATTTTTTCATAACCGCCGGAGTCGGAATGGGTGCTTTGTTTATATTTGAAATTGTGTTGTTGTTTTCCGGAGTGTTTTCGTTTGGGATGATTAATCGCCCTTTCCAATATATACTGATATATTTTATAGGCTTTGCCGGCTCGATGGCGGGATTGATTATCGCGCTTATTTTGACGATTTTGAAAGTAAAGTTTGGCATGAAATTTAATATATTTTCAAAAATTGAGGCGGTCGCTATGGAAAAACCGTTAAAAGTGAAACTGTTATCCTATCTGATCATCTCGGCAATCGGATTTTCCTACTTAATCCTGCCTCAAAACGCGGGAATCAGCGTGCCTATTTTTATAATCGTTCAATTTGTGTTCCTCTGCTTTATTGCGCCGAAGAAGAAACCTCTCTTGATGTTTATCCCGATTTTTATACTGTCGCTTAACTCGGTTATAAGCGCGAACACTATCTGGCGCGTGTCTAACTTCTTCGTTATCATCGTATTGTACAGCGTTATGATTCTATGGATGACCGACAGTTTGGCAATTAAGCAATCAACATTTCAGTTTCTCGCGAACATACTTGAAAATATTTTGTCTCCGTTTAGGTTTTTCGCTCTGCCCTTTAAGTGGCCCGGAAAGCCAAGTAAAGAAAGCTCGAAAACCATAAAACGCGTGCTGTTAGGGGTAGCAATTTCGGTACCGTTTTTGATATTTTTGATTGTTATGCTATCCTCTGCCGATCAAATATTCGCGCACGGTGTTTCAAGTGTTTTAGGAAATATAATTGACGCTTTAAATTTCAATATGCTTATGAAGATATTTTTCGGAGTTTTGGCTGGATTTTACCTTTTCGGCTTGATTTGTTCGGCTTATCAGCCTAAAAACGAACGAACCGCCGCAAACGCGTCACGCAAACACGGCGATTTGATTGTGCTTAATATACTGCTTGTATCAATTCTCGCGATTTATACGATATTCGTAGCGATACAGTTTAGATATTTATTCGCAAGCTCCGACAACTTACCTTATGGACTGGACTTCGTTCAATACGCGCGGCGGGGATTTTTCGAGCTTTTACTACTGACAGGCATAAATATTTTGCTGATTCTTATCACCGTTCGGCTAACCAAAGAACAGACGGGAAAATGGGCGAAGCTCACCAAAATATTATGCTGTTATTTATGCGCGATTACGGTTGTGTTGCTTGCCTCATCATTCTATCGTATGTGGTTATACGGTTCTGACGACGGACTTACAAGATTAAGATTTTTGGTGTTCGGATTCCTTATTTTTAACGCAGTCGGGCTTGTGTTTACGTTTTTCTACATTATCAAGCCGAAATTTAACATTGTCGCTGTATATTTAGGCGTTGCGCTGAGCTATTATCTGCTGCTCAACATTATTCCGATGGATCAAATCATCGCGCGCGACCAAATCAACAGATATTTCAACGATAACGGCGGCGGAATTGCGTATACGCTGACACTATCGGTTGACGCCGCGCCGGAAATCGCGAGGTTGCAAGCGAGCGACGATATTGAGACGCAAAATCGGGCGAACCTTTATTTTTCGCGGAATAGCAGATATTACAATAGCTTCCCGCCGCGCTGGCAACGATGGAATTGGTCGGTTAACCGATTGCGTGATTTGGGCGATTAGGAGGGCGGAATGAAGAAAATGATAATAATACCTTTAACTATTGCAATAATTGTTATCGCTATCGTTGTCGCCGCATTTTGGAGCGGGTTTGTCGTTCGACGGCACAGCGTTTCCACCGATAAATTCGAGTCGGGACAAAGCGTTCGCGCGGTTTTAATCTCTGATTTGCACAGTCAAGTTCATGGCGACGACCAAAGCCCGCTTATCCGACGCGTTGCCGCGCAAAATCCCGATATTATCCTGCTTGCGGGCGATATGTACGATGATGTTGCGCCTCGGCTCGGAATTGAGCTATTTCTCGATGGAATTCGTGATGTCGCGCCGATATTTTACGTTACCGGCAATCATGAATACTGGACGCGGGATATCGAGGCGGTTAAGGAGTTATTTCGCAGTTTTGGCGTCACGGTTTTGGAAGATGAGTATGTCGAGGTTGTGATTAATGATATTCCGCTAATAATCGCAGGGGTTTGCGACCCCGAATGTTCGATGTTCGGCAATAGAGGAGGCCGCACAAGATTGCAGCAAGCTTTATACGGATTCACCGCCGGCGACAGCTATGATTTGGCAATAATGCAGCAGGCTTTCGGGGGATTATCTGCTGACTACGGACGGTTTAAGATTCTTGTAGCGCACAGGCCGGAGCGAATCGATGAGTATAAGCAATTTCCGTTTGATTTGGCGGTTTCGGGGCACGCGCACGGCGGACAGGTTAGGATTCCGTTTTTGATAAACGGAATTTTCGCGCCGAATCAAGGATTCTTCCCGCCATATGCAGGCGGGCGCTATGATCATGGAAGTTTAACGCATATCGTAAGCCGCGGCGCAACAACAAACCATCCGCGCCTGCCGCGTATATTTAACCCGCCGGAAATTGTGGTTATTGATATAATCGGTGATTAGGCAACAAAAAAGCCCGACGACGACGGGCTTTTTTATAATTTAAAAACTTATATCTCAAGCAACCGCAACATAACCGCCGCCATTTCGGCGCGAGTTGCCGTGTTCTGCGGGACATAATTCCTATCCATCACCGCGTCAACTGCATCGCCGATGTAGCGATACAAAATTATTCCCATTTGTTCGCGAGTGATATTTGTATTTGGTGCAAAGTAGCCGTTTCCGACCCCGCTGACAATTCCGTTAGCCGCCGCCCACGCGATTGCTTGGCTGTACCAACTATCGTTGGCGACATCGCTGAAATCACCACCGTTATAGCCATTCGGACTTCCCGCTAACCGCCACAGGACCGTCACAAACATCGCTCGCGTCGTCGCCGCGTTGGGTGCGAACTCGCCGTTACCAACGCCGTTCAATAAGCCGCTCGAAACAGCTTGCAAAACATACGGCGCAAACCAATCGCTTGGCGAAACGTCAGTGAATTGTTGCGGCATAGGCGTTGGAGCGTTGTTGTTTTGGTTGTTGCTCAACGGTGGACGAGTAAATATGTTACCACTCGGGCGATTGTTGTTCCAAGTTCCTTGATTATTATTGTTATTGTTGTTATTATTGTTTTGTGGTGCAGTCACTACAAAACGCAATTCCACAGTCGCACTCGCACCTTCAACGGTAGTAATTGTAGCCGTTGTGTTATGCGTACCAACAGGCAGGTTAGCGTTCACGTTGACCGAAATCGTGCGGCTTTGTTCCGGTTGTAAAACCGGATTCGGAAGATTTCCGAATGTGAAGCCTATAACAGATGGCAACGGATTTAAGGTCAGCTCAACATCGCTAGTGTTTGTAATTGTAATCGGTATCGCGCCGGGATTTGGGCGACCTTGCTGTATCGTGCCGAAGTTGACTGGCGATGGCGTGATTTGCAGCGCGTTAGGTGGTGACGGAACATCGCCGCAATCACCGTCACAATCGTACTCACCACAGTCGGCGCAGGGTTCGGGCGGTGGTTCAACTTCACAATCTCCATCGCAGTCGTATTCGCCACATTCATCGCAGTGTTCGGGGGGTGGCGGCTTGAAGCCAATTAACAATACCGGCTCGCTCGGAAAGGCAATTGATGTACCAAAACTAAACGAGAAAATCGCGCTTCCGTCAGTCGGATGCCCCGGGTCGCGGCAGAGGGAAGATATTCTTAAAGTTATACCTGTCTCCTCCGGATATGTTAGTAAAAAATCGCGAACCGCAGGAGCGAAGTCGTCAGTGAGCAAAGCGCCCGTCTGAGTCGGCGTAAATGTCGCTGCCAAACGACTGAAATCATTTCGCATGGAAGTATAACTTGGTGGTCTTGTAGCTGTTACGGTTCCGACAGGTATAAACCCCCAAAAATGACCAAACTCAGCCAAATGTGGCGGAAGAATATATGCGCCCGCCGGGTAACGTCCTACACTTACAGCTTCCATAATATTTAACTGTAACTTAAGTTCCTCGCCTGCTAAAATACGCTCGATGTAATTGTCAAGTTCAAAACGCAAGTAAGTATCTCTATGCGCGCCGGTTGGGCGGCCATCGACGAAAAATGGCACTGCTCCATGGTGTGTATTATGCTCCATGGTTGCTCGCGCCCCATATTCCATACGTATAGCATCAAATCCATCAGGAACAGGCGGCGGTGGCGGCGGCAGTTCAGAGCCAATCAGCAACACCGGCTCCCTCGGATCGCTTGGCGCCCCCCGCCTTCCGATGAACGAAAAAATAGCACTTCCGTCGGTTGTTTGCCCCGGATCAAGGCAAAGGGACGAGATTCGCAAAGTTATTCCTGTTTCGTCAGGATATGCAAGTAAAAATTCACGAACCACCGGCGCGAAGTCGTCAGTGAGCAAAACACCCGATTGAGCCGGCATGAACGTTACTGCCAAACGGCTGAAATCGTTTCGCATGGAAGTATTGCTTGGTGGTCTTGTTTCATTTATAACGTTACTCCCTCTAAGCGTAAAAGGGTCAAATTCAGCCAAATGCGGCGGAAGAATATATGCCCCCGTCGGATATTGAAATATCACATGGCTAATAGTTAATTGCAACCGAAGTTCTTCTTCACCCTTGAGAATACGCTCGGCGTAATCGGCAAACTCAAATCGCAGGTAAGTTTCTCTTTGCGCGAAACCGACACGACCGTCGACGAACCACATGCCTGTCGGATGCGGAATAGCATTAGTATCAAAAATCCGCCCGTATGTCCCGTGAGTTAAGCGTATAACATCAAACCCGTTAGGAACCGGCATATCCCACCAATCAGCCACTACAGGCATAAGTGCCAATATCATAGTAAAAATAATTATCAGACAAAGAAGTTTTTTAAGTTTCATAATTGTTCCTCCTTATATTTTTATAATATACCAAAATTTAGAAAAAGCCAACCTTTTAAAGGAAATTATTTACAAAATCCCTTAAAGCTACAAAATCATAATAATAGGTTGCACAACGTGACGAAGCATAAACCCAAAGTTATCTTGGTTGCCTTGCGCTCTGATTTCTTGGCGAAGCTGAAATCTGTCGTATTCATATATTAAAATTTCCATATAATCGCCCGGATTTAACCTGTTTGTTCTTGTTAGTTGAGCAGGCAATATTGAAGATGATGTTAAATTGTCTATTTGTATTCTGTCTGTATATCGCCTACCGCTGCGAGAATCAAATCTGTTAACTTCAACATATACATTTATTCCTTGAAGCAAACCTGTTGCAGTCACATTAAGCCCGTTTAAAACAAAGGTTGTTCTATCAAAAGTTAAACTTGATGGAGTTATTGTTATTTCGGATTTAACGTTACGAGGATAATTGTCTAAATTAAGTATTCCTGTGCCAAAAGTCATAAACTCATCCGTTTATAACGATAGCCAATTATATCATACATAGCAGTATACTATAAAATTGCCTAAAAATCAACCTGCTTACCCGAATTTTCAACAGCATTTTACACAAACATTTTGGTTTTCTTTGTAAAATCTATATAACGAAAACGAAAATCAAAATTCGTTTTTGAGCATAAGCGAGTATAAGCGAGAAAATCGGCGAAAACGAGAGTTGTTCCGAAAATAAATTAAAAATTTGAAAAAAAGCTTGACAAGTTTGAAAAACCATGGTAGAATAGCTTTTGCACTAATGGTGCGTAAATGCAAAATTGGGAGGAAATGCTAAAATGTCAACATTTATGGCGAAAGCTAACGAGCTTAACAAAAAATGGTATATTATAGACGCCGCGGGCAAACCGCTTGGTCGGGTTGCAACCGTTGCCGCATCTATTCTTAAAGGGAAACACAAGCCGGAATACACGCCGCACGTTGATTGCGGAGATTTCGTAATCATTATCAACTCGAAAGAGGCGATTTTGACCGGTAAAAAGGTTGATCAAAAAATGTACTATCGCTACACCGGATATGTCGGAAACTTAAAAGAGATTTCTTACAAATCTATGATGGCGAAACGTCCGGAACGAGCTATGGAACTTGCTGTGTGGGGAATGTTGCCGCATAACAGACTTGGACGTAAAATGTACACGAAACTGAAAGTATATCCGGACGCGAACCACAAGCAAGAAGCGCAACAACCGGAACTTTGGACACGTGAGATTTAAGGAGGAAAATATAAATGCCAGCTACTAATAAAACAGCAAAATCGGCGGTTCAATATTACGGAACAGGGCGACGCAAAAAGTCTGTCGCGCGCGTTCGTTTGATTCCGGGAACCGGCGTAATCACTATTAATAATAGAGATATCGACGATTATTTCGGACTTGAAACTTTGAAAACAATCCTTCGCCAACCGTTGGTTGCGACCGGAACTTTAGGTAAATTCGACATAATCACCCGCGTTGTGGGCGGCGGATTTACAGGGCAAGCGGGCGCAGTTCGCCACGGACTTTCAAGAGCGCTTGTAAAAGTTGACGAGGAATTCAAGCCTATACTTAAAAAAGCAGGATTCTTAACGCGCGACCCACGTATGAAAGAGCGTAAGAAGTACGGATTAAGAGGCGCAAGACGCGCTCCGCAGTTCTCGAAACGTTAATATTATAAAATCCCTCGACAATCGGGGGATTTTTGGTATTGCGCCCTATGGGCGCAATACCATCGCTACATTGGAGCGGTGCGCCAAGTGTGGGACGGGCGTAACAAAACACCCGTCACGCAAAATCGGCGTGCCACCCTCATATCTCAAGAGGGCAAAAGGCAAAGTGCGTGCAATCAAAAAAGCCCTCTTTTGCAAAGAGGGTGCCCGATAGGGCGGGTGTTTATAGAAGCGAACCGCATTCGCGGAAAGATTAGCGAGATATAGCGCCGTGCTCGTTCGAGAGCGTACCGCGAGCCGTCAACCATATCCAATCACACTTCGTTAAAAAACAACTCGTGTTCTTGGATGGT
>WRAG01000022.1 GCA_009780345.1 Oscillospiraceae bacterium | reverse complement strand
TCAAAACTTTGCGGCACAAACGCGCTTGGACAGCAAAAACCGCTGTCAAAACGGCGTAAAGTAATTGCCATTCGCCTGCGGCGAAGGCCGCCGTTACCTGCGCTATCAAAAACGTGCCGCTATTTGGGTTAGCGAACCGCATTCGCGGTAAACGAGACTTAGTTTGCGTATTGTGCAAGCTGTAGTCGAGTTATCCAGCGACCAACGGGAGTCGGGAAAGATTAGTGAGATATAACGCTTCTTTCGTTTGAGAGCGACCCGCGAGCCGTCAATCGTACCCAATCAAACTTCGCCACAAAACTGCTCGTTTTCTTGGACGATTTTGGCAGGGGTGGCATTAGCCGGATTAAAAAACCAATCCGGATGCCACTCCCTAAAAACGCGAGATCTAACTTGTCTAGGGTGCGTTGATTGCACTAACTTTCGCCCGTGGTTCCGCCAGCGGGGTACCCGCCCGACGCTTTTTGTCGGGAAGGGTCGCGGCGGGGAGGGCGACGGTTTGGGAGTGACATCGGAAACTTGTTTCCGCTAATGTCACCCCTGTGAAGATTTCCAAAGAGAGCAAGGCGTTTGTTGCCGACGCTCGATTTGATGAAATCTACCACTCGTCAAGTTTTTGACGCGCAAAAACTTGCTGGATTGACAAGGACTGGTCCTTGTCGCGCTGCGCGCGCCCGCGCAAAGCCTTCGGGACGGACCCGAAAAAAGGGGTTTTAGGGCATCGCTCTAGTAAATTATTCTACACAGTTCCCGACTCATACGTAAACCCTTGTCCATGAACGTCGGAGACCGTATCGGTAATCATAAATGCTTCCTTGTCGTGCCTATTCACGATTGTCAACAATTGCCGATATTTTTTCAAATCAAGCGTCACCATAAGCATTTTCCGTTCCTTTCCGCTGTGTCCGCCGATGATCGGCAGAATGGTCACGCCTTTTTGTATGTCATGCATAATTTCTTGCGCGATTTGCATGTTTTTATCGCTGATTATATATACTTTTTTCTTTTTATTTACGCCCGATTCGATATACGCCATGGTTGCGCTTGTTATCAAAATCGAAAACACCGCATAAAAGAACGCGTCCACGCTGAAAATTATCAACGATAAAAGCACGATAACTCCGTCGGTTATAAACAGCCCGACAGACGTGTTAAGATTCCAATATTTTTTGAAAATCAACGGAGGGATGGCGGTTCCGCCGCTTGACGCCTTATTGGCGTATAAAATTGAAACCGCGATTCCGAATATCACGCTTCCCGCCGCCATTGAGAGCATAGGATCGTAAACCAACGTAATATTCGGCACAATTCCGATAAAAAGCGGTAATAGCAACGCGCCGATTACGGTGTTAAAAAACGTTTCCTTGTCAAGAAAAATAAGTGTCACAACTAAAATTACCGCGGTTGAAATAAGCACCACCAGCGAACGGTTAAAGTTAAGCAGCGATTCCAAAATTACTGCAAGACCAGTAATTCCGCCGGCGGCAATGTTGTGCGGCGCGAGGAACATATTTACGCAAATCGCAACCAATCCGACCGCAAGCACGATATATATAAGTTTTAAAATCCATTTTTTGAACACGATATATCACCAATATATATCGTACCCAAATTTTTATAAATTTATTGAATTTCGCGAAATTTTGTTGTATAATGAAAAAAGTAACAGGGGAGTAAAACTTTGTGGGGACGGATAGCCTCCGATGGGAGGTGAGCCATGAAAATTACATACAAAACGATTATCAAAATAATTGTTGTTATAATTGTGATTTTAGTAGTCTTGGTATTTTGCGCTATAGAAGTGCAATAGCCGTCTCCTCTCTAAAAGCGACGGCTATTGCATATCTTATTTAAGTTTTAGAGGTCGCCGTCCCTAACACGGTTTCCTCTGTTACACTAATATTATACAATGAAATCAAAAAAATGTCAAGTAATTATTGGCATTTTTTTGTTTTTTCACCCATTCGCCGCCTCTTTTGCGTCCCTTTTCTTATTAATTGCCCGCAAAATCAGCATAAGCACAATTCCGCCCGCCGAACAAAGCGCGGCAATCAAAAACGCCGGCCACATTCGCTCGATCTCACCGTAATATGCGGAAACATTCCGAAAATGTCCCGCGATTTGCGTCGCAATCACCGACGCCGCGCCGAAACCAAGCAACACAAATCCGTAGTTCGTCGCCATATGCTTTGCGCCAAAAAGATCGGCGGTAATCGCGGGGAAAGTTGCCAAAAGTCCGCCGTACATCAGCCCGATTACCGCAAGATACGCGTAAAGCAACACCGTTCCAGACATCGCGATAACAAACGGGAAAAGCACGGCAGACGCCGCCAGCAAAATCATGATCGTATTTTTCCGCCCGATTTTATCCGAAACTTTGCCCCAAAGCAGTCTGCCGAACGAGTTGAAAAATCCGATTGCCATAACGCCTATAACAGCGGTTTCGGCAAGCCTGCCGCCGCGGGCAACCGCGATTGGCATTGCGAACGCGATAATCATCATTCCGCCGACGCAGGCGAGGAGAAACGAAAAGGTTACCAAGTAAAACTGCGGCGTTTTCAACATTTGCCGCGGAGTTAGGTCGTCTCGCTTCGGCTTAAACCGCCGCGCGGCAACCGCGACGTCCGCCATATATCCGTCGGGCGGATTTTTGAGGAAGATACTTCCAAGCGTGCAGATTACAAGGAAGATTCCTGCGAGAACCATAAAGGTTTCAGGGATTCCGGTATATTCGAAAGAATTTGCGGGATCAAATGGCCAACTTACAAAACCTAAATTCATGATAGCTCTATGATGAAACACGCTCACCAACCACTCGATAAACGGCGCGAAAACAACCGATCCTATCCCAAGCGCGGACAGGATTATGCCCGTAACCAGTCCTTTCTTATGCGGATACCATTTCTGCACGCACGCAATCGTTGTCGAGTATGTAAATCCCATGCCGACGCCGCCCATAAGCCCGTAAGTCAGCCATAAAACCCACGGATGTCTCGCCGTTGTAAACGCGGCGAGGAAAAATCCCGCGCTAAGTATGATTCCGCCCGCGAATACGACGATTCGGGTGGAAAATTTCACCGCCAACTTCCCGCCGATAACCGAGCCGATTGCGATAATCGACAGTAATATCGAAAACGTAAGCGCGGCTTGATAATTATTGCCGCCAAACAAAGTTCGCGTAACGTCGTCTTGAAACACGCTCCAAATATAGGCGATTCCGACGATAAGCTGAATCGAAATTGCGGCGATTACGGCGAAAACGCCTTTTCGAGTTATAGATTTTTCCATTATGACCATCTCCCTTGAAAGCTAAAATCACATTATCATACTATCATACCAAATACGGAAGAAAATGTCAATAAAAATTCGCCGACGGCTTTCTACATTGACTTTTTTCGACGATTGTGGTATAATTGTGGGCAAATACCGTTCTACGCAGAAAGGTTTGGAGATAAATGAAAAAATTCATAGCGGTTTTGCTTAGTTTCATCTTAATGTTGGGCGTTTTGCCCGCGACGGCGAGCGGGGATACACCGCGCCCATTCATTGGTTTTATGGACAGCTTTTATTGGAGTGCTAATCGGGTTGAATTTTTTGCAAGGGTGCACGACCAAGGGCGCACTCTTGACGAAGTAACTTTTATTGCCGCGCTATACAGAGATGGCATATTTGTATCCTCCGATGTGACAATCACGCCGGCGAATCGGCAAAATTCGTTTTTCGCTCGTGTAACAACAAATTTACCTAACGAGCGGGCGGGATATACACTAAAATTATTCGTTTGGGGCGACCGTATGACACCGATACAAAATGGTTATTTTAGTCATACTTTTACACCGCCGCCAAGCGGTTCGGGAACTGCAAATGCTCCGTTTCTACTTTCGATACCCGAGCATTTAGAGTGGATAAACGGCTCGCCTGAAAGGTTAGACGCGCATTATTTGGTGGTAAACGATATAGTTGCGCCGGATAATTTGGTTATAGGTTACGGTGTTCTTGTCGGCGACTCTGACCGTAGATTTAACGGCATATTTGACGGTGGCGGACATAAAATTACCGTAAATACTAACTTGCCTGGGACAATGGGGTCGGGATTGTTTAACGTTATCGGCATATACGGCGAAGTTAGCAACTTGATTGTCGCGGGAAATGTTGCTGGCGGTTTCGGCGCCGGTGGTTTAACAGGTTTTAATTCCGGTACAATACAAAATGTCGCCGTTACAGCAGATGTTACAGCCAACATATCAAATTTTCAGCTTCGGCCTGCCGGAGGAATTGCGGGATACAATAGCGGAGTTATATTTAACAGCTATGTCACAGGCGATATATCCGGTCATGGCGATGTCGGCGGAATTGTTGGTTGGAATAGCGGAACTGTATCAAACACTTATTTCATCGGCTATTTATCCGGAATATTTGGGATTGGCGGAATTGCGGGATATGGTAGCGACGGAAATATATCAAACAATGTTGCTTTAAACTCTAATATAAGCAGTATATACGACCTGTATGGTCGCGTATTTGCTTATACTTTTGGCATTGCTGTAAACAACCGTGCCAGAAGTGATATGCGTATAAACGATGAACCTTTTACAGGCACAGGAACGCTTACAAACCAACACGGCGCAGATGTTTCGATAGAAGATATTCACACACAAATATTTTGGCAAACTACGATGGAATGGGATTTCGACGAAGTCTGGATATGGAATCCTAAAACAAACCTGCCAATTCTGCGAAACATTCGTGGCGAACAGAACCATACGCTGCAATTTGCCACCTCAAACATACCGGTAGGTGCGGGAACGGAAGCTGATCCGTTTTTGCTTTCAACTCCCGAGCATTTGACGTGGATAAACGGCGATGTCGAAAGATTAAGTGCAAATTTTGTGCTTATGAACGATATAGTTGCGCCGCAGAATTTAGTTATCGGAAACACCGGTTTGTTCAACGGCACATTTGATGGCAATGGACATACAATCACGGTAAATATTGAATTGGATGAGAGAAATGATGTAGGGTTATTCGGCTTAATTGGTTCCGGCGGCATTGTCCGCAACCTAAAAGTCACCGGAAATGTAACAGGTTGGGGAGATGTCGGTGGGTTAGTCGGAGACAATCGCGGGCTAATCGAAAATGTTTCAGTAGTCGCGAGTATAACTTCCGTTGGCACTTGGCATGCCGGTGGCATTGTGGGTGTAAATTTCGGAACGATAACAAACAGTTATTTTATAGGTGATGTAACAGGAACTTTCGATATTGGCGGTATTGCGGGACGAAATTGGGGGAGAATAACAAACACATACGCGGCAGGCACAGTAAACGGCGAAAGTGGCACGGGAGGAATCGCCGGTCTTGATGGGATGGGATACGGAATAAAAAATAGCGTTGCCTTAAACCTCGAAATTAACACAAGTGCGGCGGATGGTTTTCACGGTCGAATATGGGCGAATTATAGACCGGACAATCCTGGCGATAACAACAACCATGCACGCAATGACATGCTTATAAATGACCAACCGTTCGACGGTATAGGTACGGCTACAAATCAACACGGCGCAGATGTTTCAATCGAAAACATTCACACTCAAGCATTTTGGCAAACTACTATGGGCTGGGATTTCGTCAATATTTGGGAATGGAATTCTCGAACCAACTTGCCGGTTTTACGCAACATCCGTGGCGAACAGAACCATACGCTGCAATAAATTCACAAACAAAAAAGAGCCGCGATGCGGCTCTTTTTAAAATAAACCTTCTAACATATCTCGCGCCATTTTTTCGATTTCCGATCGTGAAATTGCTATATCATAGGCGCTTTCGCTTTTTAGGCTTCCGTCAGAATTTAGCCTGTCAACCTGAATACCGTATGAATCCATGCTTTCTAAAATATACAGTGTAATCGTAAATTTAGAATTTGGATATTCTACCCCAACTTTTCCAAACTTTTCTTTAGTCATTTTAATCTTTCCTCTCTATAAAAAAATTTGTATCTCTAATTTAATTATAGAATAGAAATTAACTAAAGTCACTAAAACCATTATTTGTAATTTGTGTAAATTTATGGCGAAATAAGGAAATTAATGTATAATTAAGGAAAATTTTGTCTAATTTTCGCAAATTTTTTCATTTTTTCGAATATTTCTTACAAATAATCTATATTTTTGACACAAATCGCCAAAGTCGCGTTCTGTCTTCCTCGCTTGCGTAGTCAATTCCAATTCGCGGCGTGGTGGTGTATTCAAACTGCGTGCCGTCGTCTTCGAGCCACAGTTCGTCAGACGTTGTTAAATCTTTGCCGTTTAAAGTTCGGTCGATTTGCATAGCTTTCGTCAGTTTCCCGGGGCCGTTAAAGCCCTTGACGCCTCGAATCAGCACCGCTTCCGGCGCGTCAGCCTCGCCGCTTACGACGTTTAACAGATTGTGAATTCCATAGCAAAGATAGATATAAGCAACGCCGCCTTGCTCGTACATCACGCTGTTTCGCGGCGTTTTGCCGCGATGAGCGTGACACGCGGTGTCATATTCGCCGACGTATGCCTCGGTCTCGGTGATTCGCAGGCGCAAAATCTCGCCGCTATCTAATTTGCGGCAAAGGAGTTTGCCGAGCAGAAGCGGCGCGAGTGTTTCGGCAGATTGTAAGTAGAAATTTTGTTGTATTTTCAAGTTATTTAACACCTCAAATATAGGATATCACAGTTCTTAAAAAATTTCAAGTGTGATATTGTTTTTTAAAGTATTATAAAATTTTTCGTTCGATTGAATATTTTTCTTGCAAATTTGGGACAAATGTGTTAAACTGTTCGGAATATATAGAAATAGGAAAGAGGAACGCATATGATAGTTATACTAAAAAACGGATATGATGAGAGGCAGCTTGAAAGTCTGCTTAACTGGTTTGACGGAATGGATGTTGGTGTGCAGATTAACGAGGGCGAGCAGACTACGGTAATCGGGCTTGTCGGCGATACGTCGGCGTTGGATATCGAGCTTATAAAGGCGATTGACATTGTCGAAAGTGTGTCGCGTGTAAAGGAGCCGTTTAGAAAAGCGAACCGCAAATATCATCCGGATGATACTGTAATCGACGTTCGCGGTCGAAAAATCGGCGGCGGAAGTTTTCATATTATGGCGGGGCCGTGTTCCGTGGAGTCGGAAGAGCAGATTTGCGCGATTGCCGAAAGTGTGAAAGAATCGGGCGCGACAATTCTTCGCGGCGGCGCGTTTAAGCCGCGAACTTCGCCGTACGATTTCCAGGGAATGAAGTCGGAAGGCTTGGATTTACTGTTCCTCGCGCGGGAGAAAACGGGGCTTCCAATCGTGTCCGAGATAATGAACGCGAACCATATCGAACTTTTCGAAGATGTTGATATTATCCAGGTCGGCGCGCGGAATATGCAAAATTTCGAGCTTTTACGGGAACTTGGAATGATAAAAAAGCCGATATTGCTCAAACGCGGGCTTGCGAACACGCTTCAAGAACTGCTTATGAGCGCCGAGTACATAATGGCGGGCGGAAACGAGGATATAATCCTATGCGAGCGCGGAATTCGGACGTTTGAAACGTATACGCGGAACACGCTTGATTTGGCGGCGATTCCGTTGTTGAAAGAATTATCTCACTTGCCTGTTGTTGTCGACCCGAGCCACGCGACCGGGATTTCGCGTTTGGTTAAGCCGATGTCGATGGCGGCGGTTGCCGCAGGCGCGGACGCGTTGATTATCGAGGTTCACAACGACCCGAAAAACGCATTGTGCGACGGCGCGCAATCCCTAACTCCCGACGTTTTTGCGGACGTGGTTTCGGCGGTGAATGATGTGCTGAAAGCAGTGGGAAAACTGCCTGTGGGGTAAGGAAAGAACGGAGGAATTTTTAATGAATAGCAGAACTAAAAAAATAGTTGTTGACATACTTATGACGATTTTTCTAATCTTGTCTTTCGTAAGGTGGGAGGATAGCAACTTTGCTTTCCACGCCATTGTGGGAATGGGTTGCGCCCTGTTTTTTACGGCACATATTTTCATACATAGAAAATGGCTAAAAGCGGTCACAAAATCTTGCTTTGCAGGGAAGCTAAACAAGAATTTAAGAAGGAAACACATAGTAAATATTATTCTGTTAGTGGTTTGGGGAATTTCAATTGTTACCGGATTTTTAGCGATAATTCCGTTTTTTAGAGAAAATTATATGGGATTTGCTTGGGGCAGACTTCACGGAATTACTGCTCGAATCGGCTTGGCGCTTATCGTTATCCATATTATCCAGCATTTGCCGCAAATCAAGTCATACCTCGGAATTAAAAAGCGGTCGAATAATGAGAGGAGCGAGCTAAATGCCAAAAATGCCATACTCAAAGAAAGCTGCGGTTAATTATTTTACTTACAGCGTTTATGCAATTATTATGGCAGCAATTTATGGATTGATTACCTATTTTGGTATTTTCGCGCGTGGCACGGAAGGATTCGCTTTGCGAATGTATATATGGAATCTTGGTTTGATAATAATTGTGTTGTTAATTGATAAGATATATCTTACCAAGTTGAAAAAGAAAGCCGAAAAAAGAAAAACGGAAAACAAAAGGTATAAAGCGTTGTATTTTGTGTCTTTTAAGGCTTCGCTCTACCTGTTTTATATATTTGCTCTAACCGCGTCCCGATTGATGATGCTATTAGATTCTGGGTACGCTCTGGCGGATTATAGCTTTAGAAGTTATTTGCTTTCGATAGAATACGGCTTAATACTTTTGGTTGCCGTTGACAAATTTATCGACCAGTTTGTAAAAGATAAAAAGCAAATGAAAGAAATAGCGGAAGAATAGCTACGCGCGAGCGAAAACACGAGAGTTATAGTTATAATTATCATACGAAAGAAGGTAAAACACATGGAATTAGAAAAATTACGCGGTAAAATCGACAAAATTGATGACGAGATTTTAGAACTTTTCCAAGAACGCATGAAAATCGCCGAAGACGTGCTTGAAGCGAAGAAAAACACGTCGCAGCCTGTTCTTAACGCCGCGCGCGAGCGGGATATACTGCACCGCGTTTGCTCGGCGTCCGACAATGTCGGCTATACGAAAATTTTGTTTAACACAATTTTCGATATTAGCCGCACGCATCAGAACAGCCTGCTAACTCCTGAATCCGCACTTGTTGACGAGATTCGCGCGGCGGTGAAAAATATCAAAACCGATTTCCCGCAAACTCCGGTGGTTGCATGCCAAGGCGTCGAGGGCGCGTATTCGCAAATTGCAGCGGAGAAGTTGTTCGACGCGGCGAAAATCATGTATATGCGGACGTTTGACGGCGTTTTTAATGCGGTTGAGCAAGGCTTGTGCGAGTACGGCGTATTGCCGATTGAAAACACTATGTCCGGCTCGGTTACGCCGGTATACGAGCTTATGAAAAAGTATAAATTCCACATCGTCAGAGCGGTGAAGCACCGAATCAACCACGTTTTGCTGACCAAGAACAACATTGACATCAAAAATATCAAAGAAGTGTTCTCGCATGAGCATGCGATAAATCAATGTAGCGAGTTCCTCAAAAACAATCCGCATATCAAAGTTACGGTATGCGAAAACACCGCGATTGCGGCGGAAATGACGGCGAACGCGGATAGAGACGACGTTGCGGCGATTTCGTCAAGCGCGTGCGCCGACCTTTATAATTTGAAAGTTTCGGGGCAAAATATTCAAAACAGCGATCATAATTATACGCGGTTTATTTGCATCTCGAAAAAATTGGAAATTTACGAAAACGCCGACAAGATTAGCTTGATGATGTCGTCGGACAACAAGCCGGGCGCGCTGTACTCAATATTGACCAAGTTTTCGGTGTCCAATCTGAATCTGACAAAGCTTGAATCCCGCCCGATTGCGGGAACCGATTTCGAGTTTATGTTCTATTTCGACATGGACGGAAATGTGAAAGACGAAAAGGTGCTAAACCTTATAGGACAGCTTGAAAAGGGACGAAGCAGTTTTACGTTTTTAGGGAATTACAGCGAAATTGGATAAACGGAAATAGAAAAAGAGCCGAAAGGCTCTTTTTTTTTGAAAAAATCGAAAAATCTTGCAATTTGCGAGCGAATGTGATAAAATTTACTTTAGTTTAGAATGCTTGCGTGAAGAAGGAGATTAATCATGCTGAAATTTATGATAAAATTCGTTAGTGTGACGCTAATATGCGTGATGTTGCTGGCGCTTGCGCCGCTGACGGCAACCGCCGCGCCTGCTGAGGTAATCGGGTATGGACAGTTTGACGATTGTCCAAGCGGTGAAATATCCGGCGCCGAATGGCGGGCGTATGATAATGGCACGCTAATAGTGGAAAGTGGATTTATCTATTGGAATGATTGGTTAAGCCCGTGGATGTGTTGGTATATTATGTGGGACGTTTTCAGTCTTACTAAAATTACCTTTGCTGGACCAATTACTGCCGGAGAATCTTTGAGAGGATTATTTGCCGGTGTAAACAATTTAATTACCATTGAGGGACTAAACTATTTCAATACTGTTAATACAACGAATATGTCTGATCTGTTTAGAGATGCGTGGAACTTGACAAATTGGGATTTTTCCGACTGGGATACTCGTAATGTAACGAATATGATTAGTATGTTTGCAGGCACAGCTCGAAGGTTAACAGATTTAGACTTATCTGGTTTGGATACAAGGAATGTTAGGTATATGTACGATATGTTTGGCGCCACAAGCTTTGTTAATTTAAACTTATCAAATTGGGATGTTAGCAATGTGGTAGATATGGGCAGCATGTTTAGTGCAGGTATAAGAAATATTGATTTTTCCGGTTGGAATATAAATAATTCGACTAGCATGCACTTTATGTTTGGTGGTGCTTTACATTTGCGACAACTTACATTAGGAGAACATTTTAGATTTAATTCTTTTTGGGGTTGGGGAGAGGCTGGGTTAGCGCCAGAGCCAAATAACGCCCACTTTACAGGCTATTGGCAAAATATTGGTAACGGAACGGCTGACATGCCGTTAGGCGAGTTTGTATTTACATCAGAGGAGTTAATGTTATATTATGACGGCGCAATCCATGCCGACACTTGGGTTTGGCAGCCGCGCATTGATCTCATTCCTGCGCTTTTTATCGCGGCGTGGTATGACGATTATGGGCGAATGATTGATGCTTTAACTTTCAACATTGATGTTTCGGTTAATCCTTCGTCCGGCGCAATGCACTACACCCCGCCGCCGGGGAACTTCGACGGCGCGAAAATTATGTTATGGCGGCGCGATTTATTGGCGCCGATTAAACGAATAGACCAGAGCATGTCTTAACCAAGGAGCTGATTAAAATTAGTAAATCATATATTCCCGCGGGGTATCGCTCGAACCTTAATGTTTTCGAAACACAGGTCGCGATTGGCGAAATTAAGCGAATTTTTATCGCGAATTTATCGGCGGCGCTGAATTTAAAGCGTGTTTCCGCGCCTTTATTTGTCGATCCTAAAACAGGGTTGAATGACGATCTAAGCGGCGTCGAGCGTGCGGTTACTTTCGACATAAAAGAAACCGGAAACATCGTCGCGGTCGTGCAATCCCTCGCGAAATGGAAGCGCATGGCTTTGCATAACTATAAATTCTCGGACGGAGTCGGGTTGTACGCTGATATGAACGCGATTCGGCGGGACGAGGAGCTTGACAACACCCATTCCGTCTACGTTGACCAGTGGGATTGGGAAAAAATCATTCTTCGCGAGAATCGGAATATCGAATATCTATACGACACGATAAATTCCATTGTCGGCGCAATGTGCGACACGTTGGACGAGATTAAGGCACAATTTCCGCAAATTACAACCGAACTTGCGCGAAACGTGCATTTCATCACCGCGCAGGAGCTTGAGGACAAATATCCGAACCTTTCCGGCAAAGAGCGGGAAGACGCTATTGCGAAAGAGTACAAAACCGTGTTTATCTCGCAAATTGGCGGCGTTTTAAAGTCGGGCGAGAAGCACGACGGTCGCGCGCCCGACTATGATGACTGGTCGCTGAACGGCGATATTATATTTTGGAACCCGATTTTAGGGCGTGCGCTCGAACTTTCAAGCATGGGAATTCGAGTGGACGCCGCGGCGATGGATTCGCAGCTTTCGATCGCGAATTGTGACGCTCGGCGCGAACTTCCGTTTCACAAAATGGTGCTAAGCGATGATTTGCCGCTTACAATGGGCGGCGGAATCGGGCAATCTCGGCTTTGTATGCTGTTTTTAGGAAAGGCGCACGTCGGCGAGGTGCAGTCGTCGGTTTGGGATGATAAGACGATAAAGATATGCGACGATGCGGGGGTAGTGTTGCTGTGATTAGGAAGATTGCGTATGATGCGTTGCTTGCCGAGTTTTTAGGCTCAATGTTTTTGGTTATGGCGGCAATTTCGCCAATGATTTTATTTTATTCGGTTTTGGAAGCTCAAAATGGTATTGCGTTAGTTGCGAATGCAATCGCGGTTGCCTTTGTGCTTTTTGCATTGATAGAAATGTTTGGCTCAATTTCGGGAGCACATTTCAATCCTGTTGTAACAATAGTAATGGCGTTTGAAAAGAAAATCGGCGCATTGAAAGCCACTCTTTTCATAATATTTCAAATTATTGGCGGTATAGCAGGAACAATTTTAAGCCAACTAATGTTTTTTCGAGAAGTCGGTGTTTTGGTTTCTGTTTCCGAAACTGCGAGAAACGACTTCGTATTCTTCGGCGAAATATTCGGAACATTTATTCTTTTGCTTGCGATTTTATTGCTTGCAAAAGCAAAGTCTAATAAAACTGCGATTGTCATAGGATTTTTAGTTGGCGGTCAGATATTGGCTACGTCTTCTACAATGTTTGCAAACCCGCAAGTTACAATTGCTCGAATGTTTACTAATTCCGTTGCAGGAATAATGCCGCTTGACGGATTGATATTTATTGCTATGCAATTTATAGGCGCAATGCTTGCGTATGTGGTTTACAGGCTTGCATTTTCAAAGAAAGCATTGTGAGATATTACAAAAAACTAAACGAGCGGTTTTCTGATTAAAGATAAGGAGTTGATTCACATGAACAACCAAAATGTTAACGAAAATGGCACTTGTGTCCCCGAAATGTTCGGCTCGCTTGTGTTTTCAGACGCGGTTATGCGCGACCGATTGCCAAGCGACGTACATCAAGCGATTACCAACACGATGTCGCTGGGAACGCCGCTTGATCCTGCGATTTTGGACGTTGTCGCGAACGTTATGAAGGATTGGGCGATTGAAAAGGGCGCGACGCATTATACGCACTGGTTTCAGCCCATGACCGGAATCACAGCCGAAAAACACGACAGTTTTATAACGCCGACGTCAGACGGTCAAGTGATTATGAAATTTTCCGGCAAAGACCTTGTGCGCGGCGAACCTGACGCGTCAAGTTTTCCGTCAGGCGGACTTCGTGTGACTTTCGAGGCGCGCGGCTACACGGGGTGGGATCCGACGTCCTACGCGTTCGTTAAAGACGGAACGCTTTATCTGCCTACCGTTTTTTACTCCTATTCCGGACAAGTGTTAGACAAAAAAACGCCGCTTTTGCGGTCTATGGAAGTTTTAAACGTCCAAGCAAACCGCGTTCTCGCGCTGTTCGGCAAGCAACCTTGCCGCGTTGTTCCCAACACAGGCGCCGAGCAGGAATATTTCTTAATCGACAAAAAAATGTATAAAAAACGCAAAGACTTGAAGTTCACCGGCCGAACTTTGTTCGGCGCAAAACCGCCGAAAGGGCAGGAGATGGACGATCACTATTTCGGTTCGTTAAACCCTCGTGTGGCGGCGTATATGAAAGATTTGGATGAGGAATTATGGAAGTTCGGTGTGCTTTCCAAAACGAAGCACAACGAAGTCGCCCCGGCGCAGCATGAACTCGCGCCGATTTTCACCACAACGAATATCGCGACCGATCATAATCAGCTTACTATGGAAATTATGAAAAAAGTCGCGGCGCGCCATAATTTGGTGTGCCTGCTGCACGAAAAGCCGTTCGCGAACGTGAACGGAAGCGGGAAGCACAATAACTGGTCGCTCTCTTGTATGAGTGGAAGCGAAAAAAACGCGAACCTGCTTGATCCCGGCGATTCGCCGCGGGATAACGCGCAGTTTTTGCTGTTTTTGTGTAGTGTGATAAAAGCGGTTGACGAATATCCAGATTTGCTTCGAATCGCGGTTGCAAGCGCGGGGAACGACCGCCGATTAGGCGGCGGAGAAGCGCCGCCGGCGATAATTTCGATATTCTTGGGTGACGAACTGACCGATATTTTGGAATCGCTCAGCAACGGCGAAAACGCCTCGCAACACAAGGCGAAAACCCTTGAGTTGGGCGTTGATTCGCTTCCGAAAATTCCGCAGGACACAACCGACAGAAACCGAACTTCGCCGTTTGCCTTTACAGGCAACAAATTCGAATTCCGTATGTTAGGCAGCCCGAAATCCATCGCGAGCACGAATTACATACTAAACACAATCGTCGCCGAAAGTTTGCGGCAATTCTCGGACAGGCTTGAAAAGGCGAGCGATTTCACGAAAGAGTTAAACCTTTTGATTAAGGACGTATATAAAAAGCACAAACGAGTTATTTTCAACGGAAACAACTACTCTGACGAATGGGTAAAAGAGGCTGCGGCACGCGGCTTGCCGAATTATCAAACCACCGTTGATTGCTTGCCGCACTTTGTTGCGCAAAAGAATATCGAATTGTTCGAGCGGCATAAAATTTTGAGTCGTGTCGAAGTTCAATCGCGTATGGAGATATTGCTTGAAAATTACGCGAAAACTTTGAATATTGAGGTTTTGACGTTGGTTGATATGGTTCGGAAGAACATTCTTCCGTCGGTAATTGAGTTTTCTAACGCGCTCTCCCGCGGAATGTTTTACAAAGCTTGGACATTTTTCGGTTCGTGCAAAGCGGAAAAAACGCTGTTGCGCAAGGCTTCCAAGCTGTGCGACGAGTTGTACTCTTTAATCGAAGATTTGCAGGCGACGAATATATCCGCACAGAATATCGCGGACATGGAAGAGCGAGCAAAGTATTACAAAGCCGAAATTCTGCCTCACATGGATAAAACGCGCGGGATAATTGACACTTTGGAAGAATTTACACCGACCGAATATTGGAAACTTCCGACATATTCGGACTTGCTGTTTACCGTGTAGGTGAAAATTTAAAAAACTTGTATTTTTCTTTAATATATGGTACAATTTTTTTATATACTTTATATATGTGTACAAACAGTATAAGGGAGGAATTGTAATGAGTGATAATTTGCAAAATAAGGAAACGGGAAACGTTAATATTTCCAACGAAGTTGTGGCAATAATCGCGTCTATGGCTGCAAATGGAATCGCGGGTGTAACCGGTATGAACTCGTCACTATCCAGCGGGTTCGCTGAACTTTTGGGGAAGAAAAACGTTGCGAAAGGCGTTAAAGTTGACGTTAAAGAAAACGACGCGCAAATTGACTTGTTTATCATCGTTGAATATGGCGCGAAAATCCCCGACGTCGCTTGGAACGTGCAAAGCAAAGTGAAAAGCGAAGTTGAGTCTATGACCGGGCTAAATATCACCGCTGTAAACGTGCACGTTGAGGGCGTTTGCGTTCCGAAAGTTGCGAAACTTACAGAAACCGAGGAGTGAGACTTATTAACCGAAGACAAGCGCGGGAAGAAACTTTTATTATACTGTTTCAGCAGGAATTCCGCGATAATTTAGATGAAATATTAGACGATTTCTTTGCGAGCCGCGAAAAAATTGGTGATCAAGAGGAATATATCCGCCGGATTTGCGAGCGGTTTATTTCGAATAAAGAAAAAATCGATGAAACAATCGAAAAATATTCGAAAAATTGGAAGAAAGACAGGATTTCAATGGTAAGTTTGGCAATTTTGCGGCTTGCTATTTGCGAGATGCTGTATTTTGACGATATCCCCGTTTTGGTTTCGATATCCGAAGCGCTGGAAGTGTCGAAAAAGTTCGAGGGCGAAGAGGCGATTCCGTTTATAAACGGAATTTTGGAAGGCGTTCGCGCCGAACCGGACGAGGCAAGCCTCGGAGGTGAATCATAATGGAAGAGCGCGTTTTTTTCACCGTCAGTCAGGTTAACACCTACATAAAATCTATATTCGAAGCGGACAAACATCTCCGTGACATTATTGTCAAAGGCGAGATTTCCAACTTTAAGCTGCACACGTCGGGGCATATGTATATGTCGCTGAAAGATGACGCCGGCGTTTTGCGGGCGGTGATGTTTAAAGGTTCGGCAGGGAAATTGCAATTCACGCCGCAAAACGGAATGAAAATTATCGCCCACGGACGAGTTGCGGTGTACGAGCGGGACGGGCAGTATCAGCTTTACATCGACGGTATGCAGCCTGACGGCGTTGGCGCGCTTCATATGGCGTATGAGCAGCTAAAGGCGAAACTTGCTGACGAGGGCTTGTTTGACGAACGACACAAAAAGCCGTTGCCGAAATATCCGAAAAAAGTCGGAATCGTTACCGCGTCAACAGGCGCGGCGGTTCGTGACGTTTTAAACATACTATCGCGCCGCTTTAAGTGCGCCGACGTGTTGCTCTACCCCGTGCTGGTACAGGGCGAAGGCGCATCGGCGCAAATTTCCGAGGCAATTCATTGGTTTAATGAAAATAACGCCGCAGACGTCTTAATTGTCGGGCGAGGCGGAGGCTCGATTGAAGATTTATGGGCGTTTAACGAAGAAATCGTCGCCCGCGCGATATTCGGAAGTGAAATTCCAATCGTTTCGGCGGTGGGTCACGAAGTTGACTTCACAATCGCCGATTTTGTCGCCGATATGCGCGCGCCGACACCGTCCGCCGCGGCGGAATTAGTTGTGCCGTCGCAAATCGAGCTGTCCGAGCGAATCGGAACAACCCACTCGCGCATACTGTTCTGCGCGCGGCAGTGGTTGCAATCGCGGCGAACAAGAATCGAAAGTATCACCGACAAGCCGATTATGCGAAATCCCGCGATAAAGATTGACGAGCGTCGAGTGCTGCTTGATAACATACAAAAGCACTTCGAAAACGCGGCGCAAGGTTTGATTACAAAGAAGCGGCAGCAATTTTTGCTTAACACGTCAAAGTTAGACGCGCTAAGCCCGCTTAACGTTATGACCCGCGGTTACGCGGCGGTGAAATCGCCGAACGGTGAGCTTGTCAAGTCGGCAAAGCAGTTGAAAACCGGCGACACACTTGACGTTGTGCTAAAAGACGGAATCGCAATTTGCGAAGTGAAAAAAGTGATATAGATGCCTTGCGGCGCGGACTTAAAACCTTATTAGGGTATGCCCTGAGGGCATTAAGACCGTCAAGAGTATTATTGAATACCCTTAACAAACCCCAAAAAACTTTTTCAGAAAAAGTTTTACCAAAAACGTAGATGACCGCCTGCGACCCACGCCAAAAACGCGCGGGTACCCCGCTTGGCGGAAATGAAAGTAAGCTATAGTCGCTCTCGACTGAAACAGTGTTCATACAAAATTTGAAATTAAAAACAGGAGTTGCTACAAATGGATAAAACGATAAATTTCGAGCAAAATATCAAGGAATTGGAAGATGTGGTTCGGCAGTTGGAGGGCGGCGACGTGTCGCTCGATCAGCTTTTAGTGCTATTCGAAAAGGGCGTCGGACTTGCTAAATCGTGCAACGCCCAACTCGACAATGCCGAGCAGAAAATTAATATGCTGATACAAAACAAGTCTACCGGGGTGATGGAAGAAGTTCCAATGACGGATGCAGAGGCGGAATCTGCACCCGCTAAACCGGAACCGCCTAAAGTTCAGGCGAAAGAGCCGGAATTCACGGAACCGCCTGTATCAGACGCCGACGCTCCACCGGAGCCGGACGTGCCGCAGCAATCGATGATGGGATTTGACGAATTATGATAAAGCAGGCAAGCCTGCACCCTTCCCGCGCTGAAATAAGCGCGAACAAAACCCCGCGAGGAGCGTAATTTTATGGAACAATTTATAAAACAGATGAACCGGTATCGCAATATGATTGAAGCGGAACTTGATAACCATTGCTTTATTCCCGATGAATTCGACGGAAAAGTAATAAACGAAGCAATGGCGTACAGCCTAAGTGCCGGCGGCAAACGAATTCGACCAATATTGACGCTTGCGGTTTGCGATATGCTCGGCGGCGACGTTGAAGCGGCGCTTCCTTTCGCCACGGCGATTGAGATGATACATACATACTCGCTTATCCATGACGATTTGCCGTGTATGGATAACGACGATATGCGGCGGGGGAAACCGACCTGTCATAAGGTGTTCGGCGAGGCGATTGCGGTGCTTGCGGGTGACGCATTGTTGACCGAGGCATTTGGAATTATGGCGAGTTGCGACAATGTGCCTGCAAAAGATATAGTCGAAATAATCTATTTCATGTCAAGTGCCATAGGTCCAATGGGAATGATAGGCGGGCAAGTTTTGGATATGAAATACGAGGGCGGGGATGGTAGTGTTACCCAAGAAGACCTTGAAAATATGGTTGATTTAAAAACAGGGTGTTTAATCAAGGAATCGGCGAGGATTGGCGCGATTATAGCAGGCGCAGATTGTGAAAGTGAAGAGATTGACAAAATTATAATTTTTGCTCAACAATTAGGTCTCGCTTTCCAAATCAAAGACGATATCCTCGACCTTATCGGCGACGCCGAGAGTTTGGGCAAAAACGTCGGAATGGACATCGAACGCGGCAAAGCTACGTTCGTCACGGTTCTTGGACTTGACGGCGCGGCTGAAATGCTTGAAAAACTTACCGCCGAAGCAATCGATTATGTATCATACTTCGGCGATAAGGCGGAATTTTTGATAGAACTTACAAAATACCTATTGGAGCGAGAAAACTGATGGATTTTTTTGAACAAATATCGAATAATAGCGTGCTTATCGCCACATTTTTGGCGTGGGCAATTTCTTGTATCCTAAAAGGGTTGATCGTGTGTATTCGCGAGCGAAAATTTAATATCGGGCGATTTATGGGCCCCGGCGGAATGCCGTCTTCCCACTCGGCGATAGTTGCGGCGCTTAGCGTGTCGGTCGGACGCGTTGCGGGCTTCGATTCACCGGCGTTCGCGATTACCGCGGCGCTTTCGCTTATCGTAATGTACGATGCGTCGGGAATCCGCCGCGCAGCGGGCAAGCAAGCCGAAATGATTAACGCGATTGTCGAAGCGTGGAATGAAAAAGATCCACTTAGAAAGCAAATTAAACTGAAAGAGCTGCTTGGACATACGCCGGTCGAGGTTTTTGCCGGCGCGGTTTTGGGAGTAATCGTCGCGGTTCTTATGCCCATGACGACGATTTAGAAGAGATGGCGATAAAAGATAAATATTTTGCAAATTTTGTAAATTTTTTATTATGCGGTTGCGGTTTTGAGGAGTTTGTGGTATGATTTTTAGGGTGTTTGCACTTGCGGTGCGGGCTTAAACCCTATTTAGGGTATGCCCTAGGGCAAAAGGTCGTCAAGGGTGTTATCGAACACCCTTAACAAACCCCGAAAAACTTTGACGGCAAAAGAAGCTGAAACTCCTCGCAAAAAGCACTTCGGAGGTCTAAATCTCTAAGCAGTAAACTGCTAAGAGCTTTATGCCAACCGTCGCAACTATGCCGCCGACCCACCCAAAGAACGGGCGGGTGCCCCGTCTGGCATGAGGGCGACAGAAGTTAGCGAACCGCGTTCGCGGTAAATGAGACTTAGCTTGCGTATTTTGTAAGCTGTAGTCGAATTATCCAGCGACCAACGGGAGTCGGGAAAGACTAGCGAGATATAGCACTGTTTCAGTCGAGTATGCGGCTTTTGCCGCCGTAGGCACTTAACTGATACGTAGATGTTTGCACATCTTTATAGCGGCGCGGTCACAATAGCGCCATAGCGCGTGTGCGTCGCCTGTTTTGATAAAACTTTTTTAAAAGTTTTTCGGGGTGTGTCGAGGGTATTCGATAATACCCTTGACGACCTTAATGCCCTCAGGGCATACCTTGAAATAGTTTTTAAACCCGCGCCGACAGGCGCAAAACGGGGGTGCAGTATTCTAGTCAGTCACAGTAATATCCTAAGGCGGAGCCTAAAAACCCGTCGTCGGGCATATCGATGAAGTCCCTTGTGCGTGCTTATTGCGCCCAGCTTTGGGTGCGTGCTGGGGGTTAAGGTTTAGGGGCGATCCGCAATGGCATGCGGGCGTTGACCCCTTTTCCGTGGAGACCTGTATTAGTGCAGGAGTACCTCTTATAAGAAGGTAGTTCCGTGAGGAACTTAGCGCTTATAAAGGGAAACCGGCACGTTGCGGGATGAAACCTGTTTTGCGGTACGTTTTAAGGCGGCGTTTTGCCGCTGAGTGCTGTGAGCAGCGTAGCCTGTCTTGAGGTGGATATCGGAGGATAACGGACAGGCAGCAAACTATCGGTACCTATAGTTCGCTGTCATTGCTGTTTGAAACCATATTTGCAAAAGAGACTAAGAATTATCTGTGACTTATGAAGAAATTTCCTAGACTGTTGCATGAAAATGCAGGTATTGAGAAGATTGCAGTACGTACTAAGTGGTAATTCGGTCAAGTCATTGGCGACATGGCTTAAAGGCGTTTAAAAGGAAACTGCCCTTGTCGGCGACGCGGGGTATGCCTTTGGGAAATCCAACCGAACCTAAGACGTAAGATTTCTTCTCATTACTACCCCTTTTAATGTGTTTTTCGGAGGAACATATGCAAAAAAATAAGAAAAAATCAAATAATAGCAATATCAAATGGGTGATACAGGCTGTCCTGTTCACTTTTGTTTTATCGACTATATTTAACGCGGGCTCGTCGGTTATGTTAGAAGACGTCAGCATTATAATTAAGGTTATCGTCCTAATATTTATAATATTTTTCGGAGTATTGGTCGGAATGATAGGAATGGCGGCAATGGCGGCGGACGAAGTTCCGTTTCACTCGATGGCGGCGCGCAAAGTAAAAGGCGCGAAAGAAGCGCTCGCAATACTTAAAAATCGTGACAAAGTTTCAAACTTCTGCTGCGACATTATCGGCGGAATTTGCGGAATCGTAAGCGGATCAAGCGCGGCGTTTCTGTCAGTTAGGCTTGTGGCGGCGTATCCCGCGCTAAATGCCATGGCGATAACGTTGGGTTTAATGGGAACGGTTGCGGCTTTGTCGGTTGGAAGCAACGCGGTGGCGACCAAATATTCGGTTGATTACGCAAACGAGATTACATACTTTACCGCGAAAGTGATTAGCGTATTTAAAAGGAAGAAAAAACGATGAGTTTATATGAGATAAACGATCCGCAGGATTTAAAAAAACTGAATAAAGAGCAGTTGCGTAAATTACCCGCCGAAATACGTGAATTCTTAATCGAGAACGTATCCAAAACCGGCGGGCATTTGGCGTCTAACTTAGGTGTGGTGGAACTTACGATTGCGCTTCATTTGGCGTTCGATTTACCGACCGATAAAATCGTGTGGGATGTGGGGCACCAATCATATGTGCATAAGATTTTGACAGGAAGACGGGACAAGTTCCAAACTCTTCGAAAATTCGGCGGAATAAGCGGCTTTCCCAAGCCCGCCGAAAGTGAATACGACAGTTTTAGTACCGGACATAGTTCAACCTCAATCTCCGCCGCCCTCGGAATGGCAATGGCGGAAAAACTATCGAAACAAGCGGCAAATCCGCACAGCGGATTTGAATTTAATGAGGGTCCGGGAAACGTCCCGGTCGCCCGCCGGGCGGACCCTAATGACGGACGTCATATAATTGGAATCATCGGCGACGGCGCGCTTACCGGCGGAATGGCATTTGAAGCGTTAAACCACGCGGGAAACGCCGATGTCCCGATGATTGTCGTGTTGAACGACAACGGAATGAGCATTTCGCAAAACGTCGGGGGTGTCGCGCGGTATTTGAACAAAATCCGCAAAAATCCGCGCTATCGTAATATTAACGCCGACGTTAAATCTTTGTTCACCCAAATTCCGTTGATCGGAAAACCGCTGCAAACCCTTATCCACAACGTAAAGATGCTTTTGAAAAAATTGCTGACCGACAAAAGTATGTTTAAAAATTTTGGCTTGCAATATTTAGGGCCGATTGACGGGCATAATACAAAAAAGCTTATTCGAGTTTTGCGCCGCGCCGTAAGGCTTAACAAACCTGTATTGGTACATGTTTTGACGACAAAGGGAAAAGGGTATAAGTTCGCGGAAGAAAATCCCGACAAATTCCATGGAATCGGCGCGTTTGACGCCAAAACAGGAGAAGTTTTCCCCGCCGAACAAAGTTTTTCTGACACTTTCGGCGACACACTATGTACCATCGCCGAAACAAATGAAAAAGTCGCCGCGATAACTGCCGCAATGCCTGACGGAACAGGGCTTGCGAAGTTCGCGAAGAAATTCCCCGACCGATTTGTCGATGTCGGAATTGCCGAGCAACATATGGTTACTTTGGCGGCAGGAATGGCATCGAATGGGATGGTTCCTGTGGTTGCGGTGTATTCGACGTTTCTGCAACGCGCATACGACCAGATTTTGCACGATGTCGCGCTTTCTAATCAGCATGTTGTTTTCGCCATCGACCGCGCGGGCTGCGTCGGCAAGGACGGCGAGACGCACCAAGGGTTGTACGATTTATCCTACCTTTTGCATATCCCGGATATGACGATTCTTGCCCCGGCGAGCAAGGAAGAACTTGCCCAAATGCTCGACTTCGCGATAGATAAAATGGATTCGCCGGTCGCGATTCGCTATCCTCGCTCGGATGGCAGAGAGCAAAGCGCAGATAGCAAAGAAGCGCCATTAGAATACGGCAAAGGTACTTTAATCCGCACCGGAGCTGACATTCTGATAATTTCTCTCGGAACAATGCTGCAAACCGCGCTTGTTACTGCGGAAATCTTGCAATCGCGCGGAATTTCGGCGGCGGTAATAAACGCGCGATTTGCGAAGCCGCTTGATGTTGAATTAATCGAGAAATGCGCGAAAGACTGCAAAATTATCGCAACTCTCGAAGATAACACCGAAATTGGCGGCTTCGGAAGCTATGTCGAGGCGCAGCTCAAACGAAATGTGCAAAAATTTGCCTTCCCCGACAAGTTTATAGAGCAGGGCGAAACTTTGGAAATTTTAGAGAAGTACGAATTGGACGCGAAGTCAATCGCAGAGAAGTTGGTGAAGCAATATGAGCAATAAAATCAGACTTGATATCTACCTAACCGAAAATGGTCACGCGCTCTCCCGCTCTGCGGCGCAAGGAATTATCATGGCGGGCGAAGTTTATATAAACGACCAAAAAGCGGACAAGGCGGGGCAACTTGTCACCGGCGACGAGCAAATCGAAGTTCGCTCTAAGTCGCAAAAATACGTTAGCCGCGGCGGTTTGAAGCTTGAAAAAGCATTAAACGTTTTCGATATCGACCTGAACGACAAAATCTGCATGGACATCGGCGCGTCAACCGGCGGTTTCACCGATTGTATGCTCAAAAACGGCGCGCGGCAGGTGTTTGCGGTGGACGTCGGCTACGGACAGCTTGCCTGGAGCCTGCGTTCCGATTCACGCGTGATTAATATGGAACGCACGAATATCCGCCACGTGACACCCGACCAAATCGGTGAAACCATCGACTTTGCAAGCATTGACGTGTCGTTTATCTCGCTGAAACTTGTGTTGCCGGTGGTGTTCGAGTTGCTCGCTGAAACTGGACAAGCGGTATGCCTAATTAAGCCGCAATTCGAGGCGGGCCCCGAAAATGTTGGAAAAAAAGGCGTCGTCCGCGACAAAAAAGTACATAAAGATGTAATAAATAACGTAATTCTATTTACAAAATCAGCGGGATTTGATATACTGGGATTAAACTTTTCGCCGATTCGCGGACCGGAGGGAAATATCGAGTATTTGCTATGGATTGCCAAGTCCGCAATGCGCGAGGAATGCGAAATTGACGTTGACGCGATCGTCGAAGCGTCGCACGAGGAGGGAAAACCATGAAAACATTCGCAATTATCCCCAACGACGGGAGAGATGTCGAACTTAAAGCGACGAAAGAAATTGCCAAATTCCTTACGGATATGGGAGTTTCTGTTGTTATGGAAGAAGAGTTTTGCGGAAGAGTTGGCGGTGTTTCATATTTCTCTCGCGCTGAAGTGCTGAATCGCGCCGATATTTGCGTTATTATCGGCGGTGATGGAACGATTTTGAACATCGCGGCAGACGCGGCGGTTGCAAACGTGCCGCTTATCGGTATAAACTACGGCAACATGGGCTTCCTCTCCCAAGCCGAGCGCGGCGATATTCATATTTTCAAAGATATCGTTGACGGAAAGTACTCCATCGACCAACGCATGATGCTTGAAGCGAAAATCATGCGTAATGGCATTGAATTCAAGAGTTTTCACGTTTTAAACGACGTTGTCGTATTCCGCGGCGAATATTCGAGGATGATAAATCTAAGCGTTGAAATTGACGGAGTTTTAGCGGAAAGTTATCCCGCCGACGGGATTATAATTTCAACGCCGACAGGCTCTACGGCGTATTCATTATCCGCCGGCGGCGCGATTTTAGATCCGAAAGTTGCCGGAATTATTATCACCCCCATCTGCCCGCATACAATTCGTGCGCGAAGTCTTGTCGTGTCAAGCGATAGACGCATTACCGTGCGTGTAACCTACCGCACGAAAATGGATGCAACCGTTGCCGCCGACGGAAACGAGGCGCATAGTATGGAGGATTTGGATTTCGTCGAAATCACGAAATCACCGTACACAACCAACCTTATTCGTCTGTCGGATAAGAATTTTTTTGAGATACTGCGGAATAAGATGAAGTAGTGCATTTTTGCGCCTGCAGGCGCGGGCTTAAAACCTTTTCAGCGAAGTCGCTGTAGCATATGCGCTTGTCAGCGCAGGACGACAAGGGTGTATTGACACCCTTGTCAATCCCCAAAAAACTTTTTGAAAAGTTTTATCAAAACAAGCGGCGCAAACGCGCTTTCGCGCTATTAAAAGCGCGCCGCTATTTGGGCAAGATAACCGCATTCGCGGAAAGATTAGCGAGATATAATGCCGTTTCAGTCGAGACCGATTCGCGCCTAAAAGCGCGAGATATTGTTTGGTTGAGTGCGCTATGTTTGCAGTAACTTTCGCCCGCGGTTCCGCCACAACGGTTTTTGTTGTGGTCGGGGAGGGCGACGGTTTTAGTCAAGTTTTTGACGCACAAAAACTTGCTGGATTGTTAAGGACTGGTCCTTAACTCGCCGCGTGCGACCGCGCAATGCTTGCCGCAGCAGCGGCATGAACGCCCGCGCCCGCAGGCGCAAAAAACACGCGGCAACCGCTGCATCACAGAGGTAACCCTTATGCTAAAAGAACTTCACATCAAAAATATCGCTGTAATTGACGAGGTTAGACTTACGTTTGACCGCGGTTTTGCCGCGCTTACGGGCGAAACGGGCGCAGGTAAATCGATATTGATTGACAGCATTAATATGGTGCTTGGCGAGCGAACCGCGCGCGATTTAGTGCGCCGCGGCGCAGACCGCGCCGAAGTGAACGCGGTTTTCTCGGTCACGAATCCGCAAATCCTTGAGGAACTTGCCAAAATGGGTATCGAAATTGAAGACGATTTGCTCATTCTCTCCCGCGATTTAACGGCGGAGGGCAAGGGAAGCTGCCGCATTAACGGGCGGACAAGCACCCTTTCAATGGTGCGCGACGCCGGCAAATTTTTGCTTAACATTCATGGGCAACATGACAACCAAACTCTGCTAACCCCCAAAACGCACATCAATTTCGTCGATAAATTCGGCGGAACCGCCGAACTTTTGCAAAAATATTCCGCCGCCTATAAATTGGCTCGGGAAACCGCGCAGAAAATCGAAACTATCACCGCCAACGAGGCGGAAAAGACGCAGCGGCTTGACTTTCTGCGCTTCCAAATCGATGAAATCGCAGACGCAAAGTTGATTATCGGCGAGGATGTCGAACTTGCCGAGCGATGCGAATTTCTTAGCAACATCGAAAAAATAAGCGACGCAATCCACGCGGCGCACAACGACATTTACGGCGGCGAGCAGAGAACCGCGCACGATTTGCTGGACAACGCGGCGCGCGAACTTGAAATCGCCGCGCGGTACGACAAGCGGATTACGCCATTTTACGAGAGCGTAAATTCGATATTAATCGAACTTCGCGAAGTTTCGATTGATATCGCGTCATACATTGACAGTATTGAGTTTGACCCTCATGAGCAAGAGCGAGCACAGGCTCGCGCGAACCTGATTTTCAACCTCAAACGCAAATACGGTGAGGAAATTTCGGATATTTTGGAATATTACGAAAAAATTTCGCAAGAATCGGCAGAAATCGAAAGCAGCGACGAAACTTTGGAAAAATTGAAGCTTGATTTGCATATCGCGAACGAAAATATGCAAAAATTGTCGGCAGAACTTTCGATAAAACGCCGCAACGCCGCAAAAACGCTGGAAGAAAAAATAACCGCCGAACTTGAAGATTTGGATATGAAGCGGGTGCAATTTTCGGTAAAAATCGAGGATTTATACGACGAAAACGGCGCAATTCGCTACGGCGCAAACGGGCAAGACAATGTGGAATTTATGATTTCCGCCAACGTCGGCGAAGATTTAAAGCCGCTCTCGAAAATCGCGTCGGGCGGCGAAATGTCGCGGATTATGCTTGCAATCAAGTCGATTTTGGCAAGCAGCGACACAGTCGACACGCTGATATTCGACGAAATTGACGCCGGAGTTTCGGGTCGCGCGGCGCAAAAAATCGCCGAAAAAATCCGCAAAATCTCGAAAGACAAACTTATCATCTGCGTAACGCATCTGGCGCAGCTTGCCGCAATGGCGGACAGGCACTACCTCGTCCAAAAAGACATAAACGACGAGCGAACATCGACGCAGGTCATAAAACTCGACAAAGCCGGGCGCACATACGAACTCGCTCGAATTATCGGCGGCGTAACGGTGACCGATTTAACCCTGCAAAACGCGGAGGAAATGCTGAAAATGGCGGAGGAGAGCAGACAAGCCTGCACCAATCCCGCGCCGCACGCTGATACAATGTGAATTTTGTGCCGCGAGGCACGAAATAGGAGGAACTAATGAAAAAACTAATCGCGATCATCCTAATTTTAATATTGATTATATCTGCAAGCATAACCGCGTCGGCGTTTACGCTGCCCGAGTTTCTTCGGGTTGGCTTATATTTTGGCGACAACGCGCGAACAAATATGAAAATCACATCGCCCGACGGATTGTGGCTCGGCTACTATCAAGGTGTCAACTTCACGCCGATTTGGCAGGTCGGCGACGTTATAATCCGCAAAGATACGCACTTCGCGCTTGACGCGAACGGAATCAACGGAATCGCCGAAGTAGGCGGTGGCGCGGCGCGGTGGGGACCGTATCACGTTCAGTATCATTCAGATGTTACGCTCGAAGAAGCGCCGGCATTGATTGCGAACCTCCGAGCGCAGGGCGTAAACACCTACCTCGCCGTAATCGGCATGGTTTATCATATTTGGGGCGGAACGCACATATCTCACGCGGCTGCGCAACAAGCGGCGGCGCAATCTCCCGTCCCCGCGACCGTCGCGCAAGTGTCGGACAGGCGAATCAACGTAATGTGCGCGAATACCATGGAAACGGTGATGGTTTTCGGACATATGACGCTGGGGCTCGGTGTTCGTCCGGTTTCGGAGGATATTCACAATCAGCGATTTAACATTCACACTGCGGCGGACCTGAACTACCGCGGCGGATTGGACTTTATCCGTCTCGACGGCGGGAACTTAACGGTGACGAACGTGGTTCATCTTGAGCATTATCTCTACCACGTTGTGCCGCGCGAAATGCCGGCAAGCTGGCATATTGAGGCGTTGAAAGCCCAAGCCGTCGCCGCGCGGAATTTCGCCGTAACGGCAGGGGACAGGCATCCCGGACAACCGTTCAACCTTTGCAACACCGTACATTGCCAAGTATACCTCGGAACAACGCCCGAAATCGAATCGGCGGTTCGCGCGGTGCGTGAAACAAGCGGAAGAGTTCTACTATTTGACGGCAGACCTGCGCGAGTATTCTATTCATCGTCATTCGGCGGCCCGAGCGACTACTCCCAAAACGTTTGGGTAAGCCCGATTCCGTACTTGATACCCGTTTCAAACCACTATGAGGACACCGAAAACATCAACAACGGCGTTTGGAGCAACACTCTTACCGTTCAGCAAGCAACCGATCGTCTGCGCGCGCGCGGACACGATATCGGAACGGTGACAAACATCGAAGTTCTCGAATATACGCGCTCCGGCAACGTTTTGCGCATGCGGGTTACCGGAACAAACGGATACCGCGACTTTATGCGCGAGCAAGCGCGGATTATATTCGGCCCGACCACGCTTTCTCAGCGTTTCGCCGTCGCGCGCGGCGGAACAGGCCCGTCGGTGCTGCACGTTCCTAATCTTGACGGCGGTGGTACGGGCGGTACAGGCGGAGGAAACGCCGCTCCGATATACATTATCGACCGAACGGGAGTTGCCCGCGCGATAAATAGCCAAAATCTTACCGTTATGACGGCGATGGGCCTGCAAGCCCGCGGTGGACCGCAAACTACGCCGTCCCAGCCGTCCGGCAATTATATTGCAACCATAGTCGCGCAAGGGTCCGACCCGAACACGTTCTATTTCTCCGGAAGAGGTTGGGGAAACCCCGTCGGAATGAGCCAATTCGGCGCGCGCGGCATGGCGGAGGCGGGCTACACATACGACCAAATCTTGATGCACTTCTTGTCGGGGACATATATGAGTCGGTAAGGTTGCCGCCTGCGACGGGGCAAATTCTTTTTCAGAGCGAGGCTCTGTGGGCTGTGCGGCGGCTGCCGCATAGCGATAAGGACTTATCGAAGTCCTTATCAATCCACGAAAAACTTTTAAAAAAGTTTTACCAAAACCTTGCGGCGCAAACGCGCTATGGCGCTATTAAAAGCGCGCCGCTTATAAAGATGTGCAAACATCTGCGTATCAGTTAAGTAACTACGGCGGCAAAAGCCGCATGCTCGAACGTAAGCGGCGGATTATCTCGCTAGTCTTCCGCGAATGCGGTTCGCTAACTTTTGTCGCTCTCATGCCAGACGGGGTACCCGCCTGCTTTTTGGGCGGGTCGGCGGCATAGTGGCGACGGTTGGCATAAAGCTCTTAGCAGTTTACTGCTTAGAGATTTAGCCCTCCGAAGCGTCTTGTGCGAGGAGTTTCAGCTTCTTTTGCCGTCAAAGTTTTTCGGGGTGTGTCGAGGGTATTCGGTAACGGCAGTCCGCGCTTTAGCGCGTGGCATTACATTATGCCGTTTCAACGGCGCTTTTTGCCGTTCTAATACCCTTGACGAACTTTTGCCCTAGGGCATACCTTAATAAGGTTTTAAAGCTCGCCGCCTCAGCGGCAAAAATGGATTTTTAGGGCAAAGCCCTAACGAAAGGAGAATACAACCATGACAAAAACATTCAACGGCTACACTTTGAAAATGATCGCTATTATAGGAATGGTAATGCAGCACGCCGCCATTATACTAAGCGAAATTACGCCGTTTTGGCTGGAAATTCCGCTGTGGTTCGCGGGCGGGCTGACATTTCCTATCATGGCGTTCTTTTTGGTGGAAGGATACAACCACACATCAAATCTGAAAAAATATATGGGGCGAATGTTTATATTTGCAGTAATTTCGCAAATCCCATTCGCGACGGCTTTCGCGCAAGCGCACGCCGCTTCGGGGCTTAACATTCCTCAACTTAATATTATCGCAACCCTCTTGCTTGGGCTTGTAACTCTTTGGTTGTACGATAAAATGAAATCTCGCGGACTGTTTTGGTTCGTATTCGTAATTATAGTGTTAATAAGCGTTCTATTTAACTGGGGAATTATCGGCCCTATTATGGTTATTTTATACAAAACAATTCAAACCGAAAAAACACGGCGCACGATTCCGTCCATAATCGCAGGAGCCTACGGATTTTTGGGCGGTCTGCTCGTTTTGGCGTCGGCGGCTTTACTTATGATGGTTCCGGCAACGTACGAAACTGCGGAACTATTAGAAACTGCGGGCGGCGCTGACGGCATCTTTAATATGGGTATACTTTCAATGGTTTTCGCGCTAGGAAATCTTGCGGTAATTCCGTTGTTACGCCGATATAACGGCGAGCGGGGCAGAAGTATGAAATATCTGTTTTACGCAGTCTATCCGTTGCATTTTGTGATTTTAGTTGGTGTCGCGTACTTTGTAGGAATCGCGGAACTGACTTTAAGATTTTTTTAACATAAAAATAAAGGAGCATATACATGAACACAAAAGACTTTTACTACGAACTACCCGAAGAGTTAATCGCGCAAACGCCGCTTGAAGATCGAGCCGCGTCGCGCCTGCTTAAACTCGACAAAAACAGCGGCGAAGTGGAGCATAACACCTTCCGCGACATTTTAAAATACCTGAAAAAAGGCGATTGCATTGTAATGAACGACAGCCGCGTTATCCCTGCGCGCCTCTACGGCGTAAAAATCAACGACGACGATGACGCAGACGGCGCGGAAGTTGAATTCCTGCTTCTCAAACGCATAGACGTAAACACGTGGGAAGTTATCCTAAAACCCGGGCGCCGCGCGAAAGTCGGAAGTCGCTTCAGCTTCGGCGAGGGCAAACTGTTCGCCGAAGTTTTGGATATCGTCGAAGAGGGCAAGCGCGTCGTAAAATTCGAATTCGACGGAATTTGGGAAGAAGTTTTAAACGAACTCGGCGAAATGCCGCTCCCGCCATATATCAAAGAAAAACTAATCGACAACGAGCGGTATCAAACCGTTTACTCGAAAGTTGAAGGCTCCGCCGCCGCCCCGACGGCAGGATTACATTTCACCGAAGAACTGATGAAACAGGTAGAAGATATGGGCGTGAAAATCCTATTTTTAACCCTCCACGTCGGGCTCGGAACATTCCGCCCCGTAACGGCGGAAGAAATCGAAAAACATCACATGCACGCGGAAGAATTCTCCATAACCGAGGAAGTCGCGCAAGAAATCAACGAAATCCGCGCCAACGGCGGACGAATCGTCGCAATCGGCACAACTTCGGTCCGCGTCCTCGAAAGTTGCGTAACCGACGACGGAAAAGTGTTCGCCCGCACGGGTGAAACTGACATATTCCTCTACCCGCCGTACAAATTCCGCGCGGTGGACGGACTTATCACAAACTTTCATTTGCCCGAATCGACGCTGGTAATGCTGGTCTCCTGCCTCGCCGGACGGGAAAATATACTCAACGCCTACAATGAAGCGGTTAATGAGAAATACCGATTCTTCTCATTCGGCGATGCGATGTTAATAATTTAAAACTTCAAATATAGAACTACAAAGGAGATGTTTAGTATGTTTATAGCTATCGGAATCATAGGAATATTAGTAGGTTTGACGTGTATGCTGGTCAAAAAAGATACGCTTATCAATATGTTCAAAAATGCGAATCAGCAAAAAGGCACCGAAGTTTACTCCGACGAAAATATCGCGAAACGAATAAAAATTTTGCGAATCATAGGTCCAATCGGCATACTTGCAGGAATTTTCTTAATCGTAACAGAATTTATATGGTAATCCATTCTACATAGAAACCGGGTGATGAAAATGAAAACGATCGTTAATTTAATCACAACGTGCAGAATCATCGGCGCAATTTTTCTCTTGTTCGTAGAACCAATGTCTGCCGTCTTTTTCGCGATATACATTATGTGTATCGTAAGCGATATAATAGACGGCCCCATCGCCCGAAAAACGAATTCCGCAACCAACTTCGGCGCGCTTTACGACAGTATTGCGGATATCGCTTTCATCGCGGCGGTGTTGTTTGTATTCCTGCCCCTGTTGCCAAGCGATCCGGCGTTCGGACTGTGGATATTCTACTTAGTCGGCGTAGTTGTGGTAACCCGCCTTTTAACATGGGCAATCGGCTTCGCGAAATATCGCACGTTGACTTTACTTCATACATACGCCAATAAGGGAGCAGGACTGATCATGGCATCCTTCCCGATTTTCTGGGCATTAATAGGTCTAACGCCCGCGTTTCTAATCGTATTCGCCGCGGCTTTCCTATCGGCGTTTGAAGAATTAATTATCACAATTATTTCCAAAGAGCTGAAACGAAATGTAACCACCGTATTCGACAAAAAAGGCTGGTAATTTATGTTCAAACTACTTAAAACTGACGGAAACGCTCGCCTCGGCGAGTTTCATACACCCCGCGGTGTCATAAAAACTCCTGTTTTTATGAACGTCGCAACCGCCGCCGCAATCAAGGGCGGCTTATCTTCGCTTGATTTAAGCAACATCGGCTGTCAAGTCGCGCTGTGCAACACATACCATCTGCACCTGCGCCCCGGCGACGAAGTCGTGAAAAAGTTAGGCGGGCTTCATAAATTTATGAACTGGAACGCGCCAATCCTTACCGACAGCGGCGGTTTCCAAGTTTTTTCCCTCGCCAATTTGCGGAAAATCAAAGAAGAAGGCGTCTACTTTTCCTCCCACATCGACGGGCGGAAAATTTTTATGGGTCCCGAAGAAAGCATGAAAATCCAGTCAAACCTCGGCTCCGAC
Organism: Oscillospiraceae bacterium; assembly: GCA_009780345.1. Classification (GTDB taxonomy): domain Bacteria; phylum Bacillota; class Clostridia; order Monoglobales; family WRAG01; genus WRAG01. Next base: position 6,724 of record WRAG01000022.1, on the reverse strand, counting down.
ATCGCAATGGCGTTCGACGAGTGCGTCGAAAATCCGTGCGAGAAAAATTACGCGAAACAATCGGCGGAAATGACGGTTCGCTGGCTCAAACGCTGTATCAACGAGCTTGACAGGCTAAACGCCCGGGAAGATACGATCAATCCACGCCAAATGCTGTTCGGAATCAATCAAGGAAGCACATATGAAGACATCCGAATCGAAAATATGAAGCAAATCGCGGACATTCCTCTCGACGGCTACGCAATCGGCGGTCTCGCCGTAGGCGAAGCGGCGTCCGAGATGTATCGAATCGTCGAAACGGTGGTGCCGCATATGCCGACCGACAAACCGCGCTATCTAATGGGCGTCGGAACGCCGGTAAACCTAATCGAAGCCGTCTCCCGCGGAATCGACTTCTTCGACTGCGTTCTGCCAAGCCGAAACGCCCGCCACGGAACACTTTTAACCTCAAACGGGCAAATCAATATGCGAAACGAAAAACATGCGCAATCCGACATTCCGATTGACGAAAATTGCGGTTGCGAAACCTGCCGAAACCACTCCCGCGCATACGTTCGCCACCTTTTCAAGGCGAACGAAATGCTCGCCATGCGCCTCTCGGTTATCCATAACTTGTATTACTACAACAATCTAATGTCCCGAATCCGCGAAAGTATCGAAAACAATGCGTTTGCCGCACTAAAGCAAGAGTTGCTTGCGGCGTATATGTAGCGGAAATTATCAAACGAGCCCGGTGGCTGATCTCACTAGTCTTCCGCGAATGCGGCTCGCTAACTCTTGTCGCCCTCATGTCCAGCGGGGTGCCCGCGCGGTTTGTGCGTGGGTCGCGGACATAGTAGGCGACGGTTTTGATAAAACTTTTGCCGTCAAAAGTTTTTCGGGGTGTGTCGAGGGTATTCGATAATACCCTTGACGACCTTAATGCCCTAGGGCATACCATAATAAGGTTTTAAGCCCGCGCCGTGCCGGGCGCAAAACGATTTTAATTCCGCCGCCATAGCGGCAAAACGATATTACCCCGCCATAGCGGCAAAAAGAGGTGAACTTTATGCAACCTACTCGTCAGATTAAAATCGGCGGACGAAGCCCGTTTTCAAAAACCGTCACCGTCGGCGGCGGCGCGCCAATCAGCGTGCAGTCAATGACAAATACCAAAACGTCCGACATCCCTGCAACCATCGAACAAATCCGCCGTCTGCAAACCGCCGGTTGCGACATTGTTCGCATCGCCGTTCCGGACATTGAAAGCGCGGCCGCAATCGAAAAAATCAAAGAAAACATCGAAATTCCGCTTGTCGCCGACATTCATTTCGATCACAAGTTAGCTCTCGCGTCCATGGAACACGGCGCCGACGCAATTCGCATAAATCCCGGCAACATCGGCGACGAAAATAAAATCCGTCAAGTCGTCACAATGGCAAAATCGAAGGAAATCCCAATCCGAATCGGCGTAAACGGCGGCTCGTTAGAGTGTGATATTTTAGAACGGCAGGACATCACATTGCCCGAAAAATTAGTAATGAGCGCAACCCGCCATATCGAAATACTGGAAAAACTCGATTTCCATTCAATCGCCGTATCGCTCAAAGCGTCAAACGTCACCGACACAATTGCCGCAAACCGAATAATGGCGGAGAAATTCGACTATCCGTTCCATTTGGGAGTGACCGAAGCAGGAACCCCGCGATTCGGACTGGTAAAATCCGCAATCGGAATCGGCGCGCTTCTGGCGGACGGAATCGGCGACACAATTCGCGTCTCACTTACCGCCGATCCTGTGGAAGAAATATACGCCGCGCGCTTGATTTTGCAGTCGCTCGGACTATCTCCCCGCCGCTTTGAAGTGATCGCCTGCCCAACCTGCGGACGGTGCAATATCGATATCATATCTATTGCGAACATCGTTGAAGACGCGCTTTTGACACGGGAAAGCAAAACGCCGCCGATAAAATCGATCAAAGTAGCAATTATGGGCTGTGTCGTAAACGGCCCCGGTGAAGCGCGTGACGCCGATATCGGAATCGCAGGCGGCGACGGATTCGCCGCGCTATTCAAAAACGGAGAAGTCGTCGGCAAAATCCCCGCCGACCAAATCGTCGAAACCCTGCTTAACGAGGTAGAGAAGATAGTATAGATGTATCGATTAGAAATTCGTACCGCGCCTAAAAGCGCGAGATATTGTTTGGTTGAATGTGCTATGTTTGCACTAATTTTCGCCCGCGGCTCCGTTAGCGGGGCACCCGCCCGACGTTTTTTGTCGGGGAGGGTCGCAACGGGGAGGGCGACGGTTTTGATCAAACTTTTGTCGCGCAAAAGTTTGGCAGATGGCTGTGGATTTTTGTAAAAACCACAAAAATCTTACGCCCCTGCACTTTTCGACTACCGCTTGTGAAAAATCACACAAGCGAAGTCTCAAATGCTGGATTGTCAAGGACTGGTCCTTGACGCGCCGCGCGCGCCCGCGCAAATGCCCTCGGGACAGTCCCGAAAAATTTATCTATTCCGCGCCCGCAGGCGCAAAAACAAGGAGCCATATAAAATGCACACACTATCAAACTTATTCAACAAAATCTCGCTCGACAACGGATTCGAGGCGTTTAAATCCCTCGCCGTAACAGCGGTTAAAGTCAATAAAGAGCAACGTTCGGTCAAAGTCACCGCAAAATCCGATAACGCAATCGAAAACGTGCGCCTCGCCGAGTATATCGAGCGCGTCCGAGTCGCGTACAACCTTTTAGAGTTCGACATTTTCGTTGACGCGCCGCGGGTTGAGGGTAGTTCAAACCTGCACGCGCATGAAAGCGGCGCCGTTATTTTTGGAAAAAAAGTAACCGGCAAAACCACAGAAATATTGACGATTGAAGAAAACACAGGGCGCGTCGCAATCATGGGCGAAGTCGTCCGCGTCGACGCTCGTGACGGCAAAGGGCGGCAAATGACCTTTATTTTTGATGTTTACGACGGAACGTCCACCATAATGTGTAAAATCCGCGAATTCGAGGATAAAATTCCGAAAATAATTGCGAAAGTAAAACGCGGACAAATCGTGAAAGTCAAGGGCGACGCCTATTACGACATCTATTCCCGCGAACTTTGCGTAAAACCGTCCGACATCGAAATCTATCCGCCGCCGCCCGAAAAGGTTGACACGGCGGAAACAAAACGCGTCGAACTCCACGCCCACACCCAAATGAGCGCAATGGACGCAATGACCGACGTCAAGAAACTCGTCGAACGCGCCGCGAAGTTCGGTCACAAGGCAATCGCAATCACCGACCACGGTGTAGTGCAAGCGTTCCCTGATGCCTACAACGCCGCGCGCGGCAAGGATATCAAAGTGATCTTCGGTCTCGAAGCCTACTTAGTCAACGACAAACACAGCGCGAGCAACACGCTAATTAAGAAAATTAACAACGACAAAGAGCAATCCTACGTCGTGTTCGACATAGAAACCACAGGCTTTTCGCCGGTCAACGACAAAATCACCGAAATCGGCGCCGTAAAAATCGTAAACGGCGAAAAAATTGCCGAATTCAGCGAACTTATCAACCCGCAAATCCCAATCCCGCCAAATATCACCGAGCTGACCGGTATCACCGACGCAATGGTAAAGAGTGCTGACACAATCGACAAAGTTCTGCCGCGATTCATCGAATTTGTAGGCAGCAGTGCAGTCGTCGCGCACAACGCAGGCTTTGACGTCAGTTTTATCAAGCACAACGCGAAAGAAATCGGCGCAAAGTTCGCGCCCGAAGTTTTCGACACCCTTGCGCTCGCGCGGGAAATCTTTCCCGATATTCACAACCACAAACTCAACACCGTGGCGAAACACTTGGGAATAAAGCTTTTAAACCATCATCGCGCGGTAGACGACAGCGCCGCGACGGCGGAAATTTTCCTAAAGTGCATAGAAATGATAAAGGACGAAAACTTCGGCAAAACAAAGAAGCAGTCCTATTCAAGTTACCAACACGCCATAATTTTGGCGAAAAACCAAACAGGGCTGAAAAACCTCTACAAACTTGTGTCCGATTCGCACATTCGGCACTTTTACAAAAAACCGCTCATCCTCAAAAGCGAGCTAATCATACACCGCGACGGACTCATCTTAGGTTCCGCGTGCGAGGCGGGCGAGCTTTACCAAGCAATTTTAGAGGATAAACCGCAAGAAACAATCGTCGAAATCGCGAAATTCTATGATTATTTGGAACTGCAACCTCTCGCGAACAACGAATTCCTCGTCCGCGACGGCAAAGTTAGCGGGCAAGAAAAATTAATCGAAATCAACCGAAAAATCATCGAAATTGGCGAACAACTGCAAAAACCCGTCGTCGCAACCTGCGACGTCCACTTTTTGGACGAAACCGACGAAGTCTATCGCCGTGTCCTCTTCGGCGGACAAGGCTATCGCGACGCGGATATGCAAGCACCGCTCCACTTCCGAACAACCGACGAAATGTTGGAAGAATTCGCCTACCTCGGCGAAGACGTCGCACGAAAAATCGTAATCGAAAACCCAAATTTAATCGCTGATATGATTGGAGAAATCTCGCCCGTCCCGAAAGGGCTTTTCGCCCCGAAAGTGCCGAACGCCGAGAAAGAATTGGTGGAAATATGCGAGCAAACCGCAAAGCAAATCTACGGCGACGATTTGCCCAAATTAATCCAAACTCGAATGAAAACTGAGCTTGACTGTATCGTCAAAAATAACTTCGCCGTCATGTATATGCTCGCGCAAAAGGTCGTCAAAAAATCCAACGACGACGGCTATTTAGTCGGCTCCCGCGGAAGCGTCGGCTCGTCGTTTGTCGCCTACCTCTCCGGCATAACCGAGGTCAACGCCCTCGCGCCGCACTACATCTGCCCGAGTTGCAAACTTTCCGAGTTCCCGAACGACGAATCAATCCGAAACGGCGCGGACATGCCGAACAAAGATTGCCCAACCTGCGGCATGACAATGAAAAAAGACGGACACAATATCCCGTTCGAAACGTTTTTGGACCTGTCGGGCAAGAAAATCCCCGATATCGATCTCAACTTCTCCGGCGACTATCAAAGTGCCGCGCATAAGTTTATCGAAGAACTGTTTGGAAGCGAATACGTCTTCCGCGCCGGAACAATCGGAACAATCGCCGAAAAAACCGCAATGGGCTTCGCGCGGAAATACTTCGAAACCCGGAACAGCACACCGCACAACGCCGAAGTCCGCCGTGTCGCCTTCGGAAGCGTCGGCACAAAACGCACGACAGGACAGCACCCCGGCGGAATTATCATCGTCCCCGACGATAAGGAAGTTTACGATTTCTGCCCGATTCAGCATCCGGCAGACGACCGCGAATCGGGAATTATAACACTACATTTCGACTACGGCGCGGTGGAAGACAATCTGCTAAAACTCGACCTTCTCGGGCACGACGACCCGACAATGCTGAAAATGCTGCACGATTTAACCGACTACGACCCGCGCGAAGTCCCGCTTGACGACGAAGCGACACTAAGCCTATTTTCGGGCACGACCGCGCTCGGCATAAAACCGTCGGATATCAATAGCGACGTAGGAACGTTCGGCGTCCCCGAATTCGGCACCCGATTCGTCCGCCAAATGCTGGTGGACACCAAGCCGACCACATTTTCCGAACTTGTCCTAATTTCGGGACTATCTCACGGAACCGACGTTTGGCTCAACAACGCGCAAGAGTTGATAAGAAACAAAATCGCGACGCTGTCCGAAGTTATCTGCGTCCGCGACGACATCATGCTTTACCTCAACCTTTGTGGCGTAGACTCGGACATTTCGTTTTCCATAATGGAATCGGTGCGAAAAGGCAAAGGTTTGATGCCCGATTGGGAGCAATCGATGAAAGACGCCAATGTCCCGGCGTGGTATATCGAATCATGCAAAAAAATAAAGTACATGTTTCCAAAAGCCCACGCGGCGGCGTATGTAACCATGGCGTTCAGGGTCGCTTATTATAAAATAAACTATCCGTTGGAATATTATTTGACCTATTTCACCGTTCGCGCCGACGATTTCGACGCTGAAATCATGACAAACGGCGTCGCGCGAGTAACGCAATCGATGAAAGAAATCCAAACCAAAATCAGCAATAAGGAATCCACCGACAAAGACGAAAAAGTCTACACAATACTCGAACTTTGCCTCGAAATGTACAAACGTGGATTGGAATTCCTGCCGGTGGACATCTACAAATCGCATCCGACCGAATTTTTGGAAGTGGATGAAAAAATTCTACCGCCGCTAAACTCGTTCGCGGGGCTTGGAACCAACGCCGCGCTCTCCCTTGCGAAAGCGCGGGAAGACGGCCCGTTCCTATCGCAAGAAGAGCTGCAATCCCGCGCGAAACTGAACAAAACAATCATGGAAATGCTGGTGAAATGCGGTTGCCTAAGCGATCTTCCCGAAAGTAGTCAAATTGGGTTCTTTGATATGTAAGTGCGCCCTGCGGGTGCGGGCTTTTAGGGCTTTGCCCTAAAACCCTTTATTCGGGACCGTCCCGAGAGCATATGACCTGCCGGTCGGGCATTAAGGGCTCTGCCCTTAATAATCCCGGTCGCCTATGGTCGCAAACGCCAAAAGGCGGCGATTTGCGCCAAAGTCGGCGACAGAAAAGCTGGGTTAGCGAACCGCGTTCGCGGAAAGACTAGCGAGATATAACGCCGCGCTCGTTCGAGAGCGACCCGCGCCTAAAAGCGCGAGATATTA
>WRAG01000021.1 GCA_009780345.1 Oscillospiraceae bacterium | reverse complement strand
CGCCATCAGGCTCGTCAAACACGATTACGCTTATGATTGACCATCTGTTTCTAACCGTCCAGGCGTTGCCGGTGTATAAGTCCGCCAATTCACCGCCAACAGGCGCGAATGCCACAAGCTGCGGATAGAATGTCCAATCGCCATCGATTCCGGGAGTGATGTTTCCATGTCTGCCACGGAATTCACCGAATTCTTCGGTTCGATATACAAACGCGCCGCCAAGCGTCGCCGCGAACGCCGCGCTTGTCATAAAGTCGGTTGCTTGCGCTATCGCGTAATTGTCACCAACGCCCGCGACATCCTCATCAAAGTGAATGTTGGTAAAGGCCGTTGAACCTAGATTCCAACCTACAAATCCGCCGATATCCATATCGCCGGTTACGGTTACCGCCGCATAACTGTCAGCAATGATGGCAACATAAGAAAATATACGCCCCACAAATCCGCCTACGTTAGTATTTCCCGTTGCTCTGCCCGTGGCGTAGCTATTTGTTATGTGAGAAGGGCCATGAATCGCCCCCACAAATCCGCCGACTTCGTCCACTCCTGTGACATTACCGATTGCAAAGTTGCCTGTTATTTCACCCCATCCAAGAATCCCGGCAAAACCGCCGACTTCATCAACTCCTGTCACATCACCAAGTGCAAAACTTCCTTTTATATTGCCACCATTAAGGTGCCCCACAAATCCACCAATAGAACGTTCTCCTGCGACATTACCAGTTGCATAACTGTTTAGTATCTCGCCAAATCCAACATCTCCAACAAAGCCGCCGACATTAAATTCCCCTGTAACATCGCCGGTTGCAAAGCTGTTTGTTATTTCGCCACCACTAGTAGCTCCGGCAAAGCCGCCGATATTGTCACGTCCACTTACATCGCCTGTGGCAAAGTTGTCTGTTATTTCGCTTTGCACAATAGCACCCGCGAAGCCGCCGACTTCAGTATTGCCTTCCACAACGCCGGTTGCATAGCTGTTTGTGACATTGGTTTCATGAAGCGTGCCGGCAAAACCACCAACATTTGTTTCTCCTATCACATTGCCTGTGGCATGACTATCTGTTATAGTGATATCACCGAAACCTCCACCAAAGCCGCCGGCAATTCCGGCAAATCCTCCAACATAATAGCTACCTGTTACATCACCGGTTGCATAGTTATCCTCAAATATACCTATTTCGAGCTTTCCGACAAAGCCGCCAACATCTTGGCTACCCGTTACATAACCGATTGCATGACTGTTTGACACTTCGCTATTGTAAACATGTCCTACGAAACCGCCGACAGAAGATTGACCCATCACAGCCCCGGTGGCGTGACTATCTGTTATAGTGGAGCCTTCAAGCCATCCGACAAATCCGCCAATTGTGATGAGATTCCCGGTTACATCGCCGGTTGCAGAGCTGTCTATTATTTCGCTTCCGTTCTCAACATATCCGGCAAAGCCGCCGACCGTAAACAGACCCGTTACATCACCGATAGCGTGACTATCTATTATAGTGGAGCTTTCAAGCCATCCGACAAATCCGCCGATTTCCCCAAAACCATTCACATCACCCGTAGCGAAACTATCTGTTACTTCGCTATCGTTCATTTTTCCGACAAAGCCGCCTACAGCGCTGCTTGTACCGCTTACATCGCCGGTGACAAAACTGTTCGATATATTGCTGTTTGTAAGGATCCCTACAAAGCCGCCAACATAAACAGTACCTCTTACAGCTTCATCTTCCAAAATGTTTACGCCAAGGTTGGCTATCGTTGCGTTTAAAACATATCCAAACAGACCTGAAACGTGTTGTGTTCTATTCATCCACAAACCGCTGATTTCAAAATTTTGCCCGTCAAAGTTTCCGGCAAATGGATTCATGTTCGGCCATGCACCTGTGCTTATCGGCGTCCAACCTTGCGCGCCTTGCCAACCGTGCAAATTACCAAGATAGCCGGAACTAAAACCGCTAACATCTCCGCCCGGAAGCCCTTCGAATCCTTGGAACCCGAACCAGCCGTATCTTCTGTTGCCCTGGTGGGTGGTAGTTAATTGCGAAGCCATAAGCCCGGCTCCATCGCCGAATGTAGTCGGGTCGTTGGGTATGCCAAGATCTTGCATAAGCACGAAGTGAGTGTAGTCATGATCATTTTGCATTTCCATCACTTGCGCCAAATCCGCCCAGTTCCAGATTTGGAAGGTGGGGGGTATATGCTTTAACGTCGCGTATGCCCACTCAGAATCAAAGTCAACATTAAACGGCGGCGCGCCACGCACATATTGTTGCCGAACTTCAATTTCTGCGCCTTCCGGCACACTAATCACTCGATTCGCCGGAACCGCCACAAAAGTGCCGGCAGGATACAATCTCCACTCCTGAACCGCCGTAAATTGCGTAACGGTAGGCAACGCGGCAATCGTTATAGTATTATGCGTACTTGCGTATGCCGTCGGCGTCGGAGTAACCGGAACCGCCCTAAATCTTCCGTTTGTCGCATTCGCTGTCGACCACGGACCGTCATAATCGACGTTATGCGCCACATCTGTTCCACGCGCGTGACGTTGTCGAACTTCGACATATACTCCTTGCGCATGTCCTGTAACATTAATCGTATCTCCTGTAAACACAGCCCAAGTTGACCAACCTGTACCCGGAGTGAAAATTCTTCGCTCGCGCTGCGGCACAAATTGTGATATTGTCAAAGGAGCGGCGCTAATCGTAACACTTGTCGTCGATCTATTCGTCATAGTCGGAGCGTCAGGCGCGGCGGGAACCGCACGAAACTGAGCCGCATTACTCTCGTTAGAGTGGTATGTAGCGTTATTTCCCCCGGTATTTGCACCCGCAACCCATCTTCTTTGGAATTCGTACATTCCTCCGGGAGTTAAGCCTGTACGCACATTGGCTGTAGTCCAATCTCCCCATGTTCCGCCTTGCGGACGATGGCGAAACTGGTTAATCCATGTTACGCCGCTTACAACACTATTCGAGACCGGGGCTAATGTAATGCTAGTTCCCGCAGCGGCTCTGCTATTCATAGTTGGAGGCGCCGGCGTTGCCTGCGGCGGTTGAACGTTTCTTTGAATGGAGCCGTTGTCAGATGGCAACCGCAATGGCGTCAAAGCGTCTCCGGAACCCAACGTAACTGAGGTGATCCAGCCAGCCGTTGGAGTGCTTGTATACCCCGACCAAATAAACGAGTGGCTTCCTACTGTTGTTGGAGTTACAGTCAATGGATTACCAATCGGCCAGAACGTTACCCCAACAAACGTGCCGCCCCAGGAAAGATTTCCCGAACCCGCAGTCCCAACTATCCACCCTTGAGCGTTCTGCGTAAAGCCGGGACCAAGGCTCTGACCAGATGCACGACCGGAGTTGGCACGTGGTCCAACCCAGGTGAAAGTCGTCCCCGGCACAACACCGGAAGAAGGCGACCAACCGGTACCGGCAATAACCCTCACCGCTGGATTAACACCGGAAGCGGGCACTATACCTATATAACTTGCCTCAATATCTATATAATTAAATAAATCATTATCGTCCCAAATGAATTCAGTCTCATACGACAAAGCACTTTCATATGATTCGTCAAAAACCTCATATGTATCAGCGCTTGCCGTAACTGGCACAACCAAAATTAGCATTGCAAAAACCACCATCAATGCTAAAATTTTATTTAGTTGCCCTCTTTTCACTCTCTCCATTTCTCTCATCCTCCTAATAAATTACTTTATATTATATAGTACATGCCGCATTCAGTTCTAGTAGTAAATTTTTCCGAAAAGTGTAGATTGTTTTTTGAAATTTTAACACATTTCTTATAATAACACAAAAATAACACAGCAATTCGACATTGCTGTGTTAAAATATGTGTTATTTGATGAATTAATTATTAAATCCTTCTATATTCTCTCGATTGTGTTGCTTTCGGCGAAAATTTCTTCTCGAGTTGGCGGAGTGAAATTATAATCTATATGTCTCATAAAGCGAACTGTAAACTCATCATTGTTTCTTGAAATTTCGAAAAGGAATCCGCCGTTTTCCATATCTACATCATTTATTATTGTGCAAATCTGAATATACCAAATTTGGCTTTCGCCATTGGCCATGTTCAAATCAGTAAAAGACTCGAAATCCACCGAACTAGTATTCGGATTCCAAATCATTTCTCTAAAGAAAAAGAGATCGGTAAGTTCCACGCCCAAGTGCGCAAATTGACCGCCCGGAGCAAGCATGCTTCTCATTGTAGCATTTATAGTATCATGAACCTTAAACCAATCCGCCGGCTCTACCCAATTGGTGTCCACGAATCCGTCCAGACCAACCAATGCTGCGACCTCTGCCATTTCAATGATAATGATACGCTCGGCTTGAGTGCCGTCGGTGAATGTAGATGTTGCGCTAACTGTTATTTGACCTGAGTGCAGGTCGGGAAGTCTCATTCCGAAATTTAACGAAAAATCATCGCCTAATTCGTCTCCGGTGATTACGATTTCACTCCCTAATATCTCGACGCCTCCCATTTCCGTATGGAATCTTCCGTCTACGAAAAACCCGTCGTCTAGGATATATTCTACTTTCTCGATGTTCGCCCCCCAAGAGCGCAAGTCAAATCGAAGAACCGCGATATTATCCGCAAGCGTAAACGGATTATCGCCCGAACCTCGAACTTCCACCGCCGCAGAGTCGACTGTAACCACAAGAAGCGCCTCGGGATTAGATTCGTCAATCAAATCTGCTAAATTAACTGCAACAGGGTCACTTGTTTCAATCTCCATCGCAAATGCCTGTAACGTGAACGAGTTGTTTGACAAATCTGCGCCATTTAAATGAGGCAAAGCTCCGAATACAAACAAACATACTACCGCCGCCATGGTTGCGAACGCAACTATCGGACGGAAAAGTGAACGTTTTCCGGATTTTTGTTTCATATTATTATCAACCTTTCTGTATTCAATATTTTTTAATACATGATCTACCTTTTCAAGGGTAGAGCTCGGAACATCTATTTTATTTGCACAATTTAGCATATCATCAATATTTTTATACATTTGCCAATCCCTCCCTAAACTTTACTAATTCTTTTTGCAAAATTGATTTTGCTTTTGACAACCGCCACTTTACTGTGCCCGCAGGAATTTGCAACGCACTCGCAATCTCTTTAATTTTCATATTTTGAAAATAGTAAAGTGATATAACCGTTCTAAATTCAAAATTGAGATTGGCAACAGCCATACTTAAATCCTCGTTCCCCAAGTTGTAAACATCTTCATATTGAGGTTCTTGCGAAGCATCACTTAGGAAAATAATCTTTTTACGGCGTTTATGCGCGGTGTTAGCCTGATTGATAAGTATGCGTATAATCCACGTTTTGAAAAAACCGCAATCTTTTAACTTGTATAGATTTTCATAGGCTTTCACCACCGTATCACAAACAACGTCGTCAGCATCGTCCTTGTTTTTCAAAATAGACATCGCTATTCTATATAAATCAGGAGCACAATTGCGGATAACTTCATCAAAAGCGGGCTTGTCGCCCATTTTGGCAAGCTCTATGAGTTCTATCGACATGTTAACCCCACCTCCCTTACGTACACATTTTAAGTTTCAATATTTTTAAGCGCTCTATAACATTAGACAATTTACAATTCAAAAAGGTTGGCAAAATTTCAAAAAATTTTTATTATTATAGATTATAACACAAAACACTACTATAAATATATACGTTTGGAAGCAAATTATAAAAAAACACTACAAATTTAAAAATTTGTAGTGTTTTTTCAATAAACTTCATCCGTCATTTTATAAATCCCACATATTTACATGAAGCCCGCTGCGCTTCACCAACGCTTCCATATAATAATAATCCCCGAAAATTGACGCCCATTGATTAACAAATATTTTACCGTCCTTATGAGTCAATCCGCAGTTCGCGCAATCCAGCAACGCCTCAGAATTTTCATCAAACGTGTGCGAATGATTTTTGATTAACGCAAGCAAAATATCGTCCGCCGTTTTGCGATAAAATTCAGCTTTTTCCTCGTCAACACATAACGCCAAATCGTATAGCCCGCTTGCCGCAATCGCGCCCGCGGATGTGTCGACCGCATCTTCATTTGCGGCCTTTATCGCAAAATCCCACGCCGGAACCTTTCTTTCGTCAAGCTTTGATATAAAATGGTCGGCAATTTTTGTCGCCGCTTGTAAAAATTCCTTATCCAAAGTGTGCAAATACGCCAAAGTGTATCCGTAAATCCCCCAACCTTGCCCACGCGACCAGCAGGATGTGTCATCAAACGCTCCCTCGCTTTCGCCTTTGAGCGGTTTGCCTGTCACATAGTCAAAATCAAACGTATGATAGGTCGATCCGTCTTCGCGAATATTATTCAAAGTCGCGCGCGCGTGGTTTTCCGCGGCTTTGCTCATATATTCGTTGCCCGTAACTTTCGCAACGCAAAATAAAAGCGGAAGATTCATAAGACAGTCGATTATAAGCTTTTCTCGCCGCTCGGGACGAATCAAAAGGTTCCACGCGCGAATATATCCGCCCTTAGGGTTATAGCGACACATTAAAGCTTTCGCGGCGGCGATTGTCATATCCATATATTTTTGGTCATTCGTTATCCGATACGCGTTCATGGCGTATAGAGTATACAAAAACCCCAAATCATGGTCTTTCCAACCCGTTTTCAATCTTCTTTCGTATATACCGTAAAAACTGTCTAAATAATCTCTATATTTATCTTCCACCGAATATGTTTCTCCTGTAACAACCCCCGCAAGTATAACCATACCAGTCCAAAATGAGCCTGTCCAATCGCCGTCATCGCTAAGTCGTTCGCTAAACTTCAAAGTTGCACTTACGTTAGGGAGTTTATTGCCGTAAATCGGCATATTTTTATTAACTTTCTCAACTGCGCCTTGTAGTTCTTTATTTACAATATCTAACATTGTGATTTCTCCTTATAAATAAATTATATTACTTCCAATTCGTCAGCGTCGGGTAATTTCGGAAACGGCGCACACGGTAAAGTTTGATACCAAAACGCCACAGATGATATATCGTCTTGCAACGGCAAATATCTGCCGCCGCTGCGCCAGCCTAACGCCTGAATCGTAACCTTTAAGTCTTCCTCGAACCGAATCGGGTCGCAAATATGCCATCGGTAAAGCGAAAACCTCTGCTGCGAGTTGTACAAACCGTCGGGACGAATCACTTTCGGCATTCCCGCATACGCCGTGGAAAACTCGGTGTATCGTCCGTTTGCGTCAAAGTTATACGAACCGCAGAAATAGTCCTCGGTTCCTGTTCCGCATATCGTCGGGAACTCTTTATCGCCGTCGATGTAAAATTTTATCTCGCCCTCGCCCCACCATCCGGCGTTGTTCACGCCCCAAGCCATGTAGGTTCCGACATACTGACCATGTCCTTTTACGCCGTCCAAAATAACGTAGTTTTCCTTGTACGGCAACGGATTCACCCTCCGAAACTGCGCGTGAAAGTATGCGCAATCGTCGGGAACATCGGTTAAAACATAATCAATTTGATAATACAGCACCATTTCTTCGTCAGCCATATTTTCCACGGTGATTCGGCAATTTTTTCGGAAAGGCATTTCCCAATAACAGTTAAATGCCGATCCGGGATTTACGCACACCGCCAGCGAATTCACCGGCGCGAAATCTTTTACAAAATCATTATTCTGCCATCCGCTTGCAAAAAAGTCTCCGATCGGGCATTCGACAGATGGAAATTTATCGTTCTCCCAGTAAATACGCAAAATTGTTTTTCTCCAAACTCCTGTAGGAGTGAGCCAAATATGCTGTATCGCGCCGGAGCCGTCTATATTGGCAAGTTCAAACGTTTCGCCCGCTTGAATCTTAACGAAAGGAGATATTTTCCAGCCAACTCCCAAATCGCGAGCGCAACTTGCGGCAGGACCGTCAACCGACATTCCGCCTTTCCCCTTTTCCCCCGTAAAATTTTCGGGGCTTATCGAACGCGTCTTCGCTTTCGAAAGATAAGACAAATTGCCCATATTCATACCAAGACCGTTAAACATCTTACCACTCCTTAAAACGTAATGAAATCATATGTTGAAATTGTACATTATCATTTTGTAAATGTCAATAAGTATTTTAACTTTATTTTGAGATAAGCCGATAAAATCCTTGAAAATTATGGCGAAATCAAGTTATTATCTTAAATTTTCAATGTTTTTGTAAAAAAATACTTGACAAATTCGAAAAGTTAGTTTATTCTAACATTAAATGAAATTTATATGCAATGATTTTTCATCTCAAAATTGCATTTTATAAATTTCGCCCTCTGTTTATTGCCGCTCTTTTTATTTTTAAAGAGCGGCTTTTATTCGATTTCGTAAATATGTTAGATTGGAGTTGTTTGATTTGAAAAATGCGCCGCTTTATAAAAAAATAGTGAAATATGTGAAAGACAACATTGACTCGGGCAAGTGGACGGCAGATATGAAAATTCCGTCCGAGCGCGAGCTTGCCGAAATGTTTAATGTTAGCTCTATTACAACAAAACGCGCGCTTACCGAACTTACTCATCAAAATCTTATATACAGGCGTCGTGGCAGCGGAAGCTATGTAAAAGCTTCTGATTTTATAAATGAAGAAAAGTCGAATGTGCATAAATTCCCTGCTTTAAACAAAACCGTTACTTTCGTTGTCCCGGTTGAAGTTTCGTGGTCGGGTACGAAACATTGTATAAACGGTATCAACGACTTTCTTGCCGACAAGAACTATGAAATGAACGTTTGCGTCACCTCTAACAACAGTAGTATTGAGGGTAAAGTCTTAAGATCGCTTGCCGAAAAGAAAATGGGAGGCATTATTTTGTATCCTCACATCAGTTCTGAAAATGTCGATTTAATAATTGCGATTTCAACAAACGGAATTCCGGTCGTCGCTATTGATAAAACTTACGACGCTATTCCGATAAGCAGCGTTACATCAGACAATTACGCCGGCGGATATATGCAAACCGAATATCTTTTAAAAGCGGGACACAAAAAGATAGTTTACATGGCAGACGTGCCTATTGCAAAAGCAACATCGGTTCGCGAGCGTTATTTGGGATATTGCAACGCGCTTAAAGATTATTCCATCGGAATCGACGGGAATATCAGCATATTTATCGACTCTGACAAAAGCATAAATAACGAAAACATTGGAACGGATAACGTCTATTCAAGCCATAGGATACATCTTTATAATCAGCTTCAAACCCAATATAAGCATGAGATTTTACAGCTTTGCAACAACGGCGCGACTGCTTTTGTATGCAATAATGACGACGTGGCGAACGGAGTTTGCGCGCTTTTGGAAAAGTGCGGCATAAACGTTCCGATCGACGTATCGATTGTGGGGTATGACAATAAAATTCAGTATGATTTAAATAAAAAACTTACTACGATAGACCAAGACTTTTATACAATGGGATATAAAGCCGCCGAGCTTGTCGTGCGGCATATTGAAGGGAAAAAGCAAAAAGTTCAACATATAAAGGTTCCGGTAACCATGGTTGACGGAGAAACGGTAAAGAGATTGGGCGATAAGGAGCCCGTCGTGGTAAATGTGTAAAATAATGCTAAAAAGCGGTTAAGATTTAAAAATCTTAACCGCTTTTGTGTTTTAAATTATAACTATCGCCGATTGCGGCGGAATTTCTATCTCTTCGGTGTACGGAATATAATCGTTACCGTCAACAAAGCGATATTTTGTAAGCGTTTCGTCAAACTTCGGCTTCACTTTTATCGGTTCTTTCGAAAAATTACAAATTACCACACCGAGTTTCCCGTCATCGCTCCTATATCCCGCCCATTTTTCGTGAGCTACACCATCAGATGTAACGCTTCCGACCGTCGTATCCAAAAAGTCGCCGTCCCAGAAATATTCGCGCAATCCGGTTCGAAGCGCGTCCATTTTCTTGCCGTATTCCAACGTAATCGGATAATCGCCGGGGCGTCCTTTGAAATTATATGGCTCATAGCTTATGATATACTTATACATCAAGCACTGGTTAATCATATTTCGGTCGTTAAACCCTACAATCGCTGTCATATAAGCAACGTTTGGAAACGTGTATCGTCTTACCGGTATGACATATTCGACCTTGGTTCGGATGTATGCCAAGTCATATTGCTCGAATTCGAGGTCATAGCACGCCTCGCCCGCGTATAAGAAATCGGGGTTTTCCGCCGCCGAAACTTTGCGGAATCCCTCGATAAGCTTGTTATCGCTGTCGTAGGTACTTGCGCCGTATTTATGCCCGTGCGACATATCGAAGCAGGCAAGTCCCGGCCCGTGATGTTGACTTTCGTCGAAAAGAGTTCCTGACGCGCCGAGGTCAACTATCTTTTTAATCTCATTATCACAAATTTTGCGATATTTCTCGCTGTTCATACACATGGTTACCAAGCGGCGCGAAGAAAGCCCAACCATTTGCGATGTTGTTTGATATTTATAGCCGGGCCACGAATAACAATCGCCCCACATGTTTTTCGCCGTCAATTCGTGAAGTTCGTCTTTGTACCATTCGGTGCTTATATCCGACCATGTAAATTTTGAGAACAGTATCATTTTTACGCCCATCGCTTCAATTTCGGCAATGGCTTGTTTTAGTTCTTCAAATGTGCCGAGTCTTGGGTCGTGACTATGCGACGGGTTTCCTCTGTCCTGTCCGCCGTCGTTCCAGCCGACAAGTTGGATTGCTTTAATGCCGTGTTTCGCACATTCGCGACCGACATCAACAAGTTCGGTGTATTTATAACGAAGTTCGTCTTCCGGCGAGTTAATGTGAAGTTGCAACCACGAATGAGGTTCGCTTATCCACGCCGGCGGCTTGATTGGTTTCAGATTCCATCTTTTCGTCAAGTTTTTGTAAATGTCCGCGCCTTTGTGCCACGTTCCGGCGAACGCTTTAATCGCAATCGGAACAATTTGTCCGCTTGTTTTCGGCATAACAAACGGCAGTTGCGCCGCGGTTACGCACAAGTGTACCTTCTTGCCCGAAATTTCGTCCATTTCGGGAATCCATGCTCCGGCGGGTGTTGGCGCCATTGCGTTGTCGTAGCCGGGGAACAGTTGGACTTTCCAAACGATTAAATCAGTACTTTTTTTCGCCGCGCCTATATACACGCCTTGTTTCTCGCCCATAAGCATATAAAACGGCGCGTTCGGCGAAGTATCGCTGAGGTATTGCGTCGGACTGTCGGTTCCCCAATAACTGTCGTTTCTTATAAACGGATATATAGATTGTTTATCCAAATTCGCGTATCCGAAGTAATATTGGTCGATTTTCTCCTCGTCCGCAGGTTTTGTAAAATCGTCGACAATCGGATAGCGAACATCTTCGACGATTAAGTCGGATTGATTGTCGATGGAACAATCGAAAGTTCCGATCTCCTCGTCAATTTCAAATTTAGTCACGACTTTTATCGGATGTTCACCACCGAATTGTGACGTAACCGTGTCGTAAACAAACTCGACAGAATTGTCGGTGACATTTACGCTCGACGGCGTTCCGCCTTTGACGTTATTATTTCTTCGTCCGTCAAGCGGAATCATCATCTCGAATGATTTTCCAAGCTCGGGGCGTTTTATCATGTTCCACCCTGTTAACTTTGAATAAACATTCACAAGTTTGCCGGATGACAATTCAAAACTGTACCCGGTATTGTCGTTTTCAAAACTAATTATTTTGCCGTCGTTTTTTTGCGTTATCATGTTAATCTCCTCCTGTTATTATTTAATTCTTATTTATTTATCGTATTTTGCCGTACAATGCGCCGTAGTTGGCGCAAGCACGATAATCCTGCCCCTCTTTATCCATGCCGAACAAGTTCCAGCTTGCCGGACGGAAGATTTGCTCTTCCGAAACATTGTGCATACTCACAGGAATTCGCAGCATTGAACAAAGCGTGATGATATCCGCGCCAACGTGACCATAGCAGATTGACGCGTGATTCGCGCCCCAATTATTCATCACATCATATGCGGATTTGAATGCTCCGACGCCTGTAACCCTCGGCGCGAACCATGTGCAAGGCCATGTATAGTCGGTGCGCTTCCACAAAACGTCCGAAACTTCGTGCGGCAGAGTTATCGTATATCCTTCGGCGAGTTGCAGAACGGGGCCGATTCCTTTTACCAAATTGAGCCGCATCATGGTTACCGGCATTTCGGATGCAGTTTCAAATTTTGACGAATATCCGCCGCCGCGGAAGTAGCCGTTGTCAGCGGCGCAAAACGTTGTCGCGTCAAGCATACGTTGTTGATCGGTTTGATTGACGTCAAACCAAGGTTTTACAACGCCGTCGCCCGCAAAGTCTAAACAAGCCGAGCCTGAGTTTATCAAATGCAAAAACCCACCTGATTCTGCGGCTTTGCCGTGGATAGAATAGCCGGTGGCGCTTTTCACCGCGTCCGCGCTCCAAAACGTGCGAACGTCCGAAAATAGTTGCGCGGTTTGGGTAAGATTTTTACCGAAAAGCATTGTCACCGCGTTTAGAACATCGTTTTCAGTTGCCAAGATATACGGTTCGCGCGCGCCGTCCCAGTCGAAGCTTGAATTTAATATCGCCTCCGCGAAATCGCCGTTGGGATAGAAATCCGTCCATTGCCGCTGCCCTTGAAAGCCTGCGGCTATTGCGTTGTGTCCCAATCGCTCTTCCTCGCAACCGTCGGGGAGATTAGGGTTCCCGCTCATCAAATCTTTGAATATAAGCGCCATTTTCACGACAAATTCCCAATCGGCGTCTTTTTCCGCTCTATCCTTTTGCGCGTGTGGCGGGTTTTTGTCAAGCCCCTCTTTGCAATTCGCTTTCGTCCACGAAAGTGCTTTCTCATATGTATCCTTATCGTAAATCCCCTGCGAAATTCGGCGAAAAACCTCGGTCATATCAACTGATTCAACCCGCATACCGAGATAATCTTCCATAAAGTCGGAATCAATGATCGAACCGCCGATTCCCATTGAAACCGAACCGATTTGCAGATAGCTTTTGTCCCGCAAGCACGCCGCCGCAACTGCCGCGCGCGCGAAGCGAAGCAATTTTTCCTCAACATCGACAGGAATATGGGAAGAATCAGCATTTTGAACATCTTTGCCGTAAATACCGAACGCAGGAAGCCCCTTTTGCGCGTGTGCCGCCAAGACCGACGCAAGATACACCGCGCCGGGGCGTTCGGTTCCGTTAAACCCCCAAACACCCTTGATTGTTTGTGAATCCATATCCATCGTTTCCGCACCGTAACACCAGCAAGGCGTTACGGTAAGAGTTATCGCAACACCTTGCTCGCGGAATTGCTCCGCAACTGCAGCGGATTCGGCAACCCGCCCGATTGTAGTATCCGCTATAACAACTCGCACAGGCTCACCGTTAGGATATTTTATATTTTCGCTAAGCAATTTTGCGGCGGATTTTGCCATATTCATGGTCTGCTCTTCCAGCGAACCTCGCACATTCAAAACGCCGACTCGCGCGTCGATTGTAGGTCTTATGCCGATTGCGGGATATTTTTGGCTTGACATTTCGTTTTTCATAAATTCTCCTCTGCGGCGCGTTGAATCGCGATTCCCGCTTTGTATTTTTTCATATATAACTTGAAATTTTTGATATCTTCCGGATTTGGTTCGGCAATAACGGCGTTATCGTTGACGAACACGTTTTCCAAATATTCGCCTAAACTTTCGCTTGAATCAGCTTGCGCAAACGCCGCCAAAACCGCAATTCCCCACGCGCCGCCCTCGGCGGCCGAATCGGACACCGAAACTGCGGTGTTAAGCGCGGCGGCAACTATGTTTTGCCCGACATTCGGGGTTTTAAAAAGCCCGCCGTGCGCCGCCAATCGATCAAGCTTAACATTTTCCTTTTCAAGAATATCCATGCCGATTCTAAGCGTCGCGACGGAGGAAAACAGCAAGTTTCGCATAAAATTCGCCAACGTAAACTTACTATCCGGCATTCGTGCGAACAGCGGGCGACCGTTTTTAATTTTAGTGATTTGCTCGCCTGAAAAGTAATTGTAGGAAAGCAAGCCGCCGCAATCTTCGTCCGCCGATTGTGAAACGTTATACAAGGTTTCATAAAGCGCTGATTTATCAGCGGTTACACCGAAGTTTCGCAAAATTTCGTCGAAAAAGTTCACCCACGCGTCAATGTCGGACGTGCAGTTGTTGCAATGAACCATTGCGACAGGGTTTCCGCACGGCGTCGTTACGATGTCGATTTCGGGATACACTCCGAGAAGGTCTTCTTTAAGCACAATCATGAAAAAAATCGACGTTCCCGCCGAAATGTTTCCTATTCGCGGCGCGACGGAGTTGGTTGCAACCATTCCTGTGCCCGCGTCTCCCTCGGGAGGACAAAATGGTATGCCGGGTTGCAAATTCTCCGATGGATCAAGCATTTTTGCACCTTCTACGGTAAGAAATCCCGCTTGCTCGCCGGCGAGTAGGATTTTCGGAAAAATATTCTCGATTTTCCATGCGAAATTATTCTCTTTCGCAAGGTTAGCAAACTGCTCTAACATACGGGAATTATACTTTTCTCCGTTTACCGGGAACATTCCCGACGCGTCGCCGACACCCAAAACATTCTCGCCTGTAAGCTTTAAATGTACGTATCCCGCTAACGTGGTGATGTATGCGATATCTGCAACATGTTCTTCGCCGTTTAATATCGCTTGGTACAAATGCGCGACACTCCATCGTTCGGGAATATTAAATCCGAACTCTTTTGTAAGCATTTCCGCCGCCGCGCCTGTTGTGGTGTTGCGCCATGTTCGGAATGCCGCTAACTGATTTCCGTCCTTATCGAAAGGTAAATATCCGTGCATCATAGCGGAAATTCCGATTCCGTTGAGAGTTGTAAGCTTAGAATTGTGCTTATTCTCGAAATTAGCCGCCAACTCTTTGTACGCCGCTTGAATTCCGCGCCAAACATCGTCTAATGAATATGTCCAAAATCCATTAATCAGCTGATTTTCCCACGTGAAATTACCGGTGGCGATCGATGTGTGACATTCGTCAATCAGCACCGCCTTAATACGCGTCGAACCCAATTCTATGCCGAGGTAAAGCTTGTTTTTATTCAACATTTTGCCTCCGTTTAGTTCATAAATCTCAAGTCAATATTATAAATCCCCAACCTTTAAAAAGGGCAAAGGTTGGGGATTTTATTCAATTTCGAATAATCAAATACTATTTATTATATAATCTCATACGGCGCAGGCAATAGTGGTCGCAACGTCGCAAAGTCGTCGAACATCATTACCTTTGCCGAATATCCGCTAGGAATTTCGAAGCTTACCGGAACCATAACTATTGCCTGACCATTCATAACTGTCACCGGCGGCGTAATATAAGAACCCGCGAACCGATTGTTTGCATTATAAAGCGCGATTACGGCTTGAGCATTTGCTCCGTCGCTTGCGTTAACATTCGATATCAGAATAGGGATAGCGGCAAGCGTCATGGAAGTTTCGCAAGAAACTAACTCTTTCCCACCCCAGTTAAGAACTCTAACGATAATATCAAATTCACCGTCAGTTCCGGAAATCCAAGGAACAAAAACCACAAACGGCTCGTTTTCGTTATAGTCGAATGTCAAAACAACTGTTTCGCCTGATGTTTCGAAGGTAACTTCAACGCTGTCATATCTGTTTGCACCATCTGTAGTTATGGTGATATATCCATCCCCTTCTACAACGTCAACTTCAACGTATCCGTCGGGTCTAAAATCTTCATATAAGCTTGTTACCAAACGGATGTCCATCATTTGCAAACGTCCAACACCGGGCATTTGATTTTCTAAAACAATGGTAAAGCCTATGCCTGTAAGGCCGTTGTCAACAACATACTGACTGGTGAAATAATCAACTAATAAAGCGGTTACATCAATCTCGTGAAGCATCCAGCTGTAAAACGGTTCCGACGGCAGAGACGATTGTGCGGGAGTGAAATTATCTGTAACGGAAACCGCGCCATCATAAAATCTGCGATAATTTAATCCTGCGGCAATCATAGCCGCGCTGCTAAGCCATGGCTGAGTAGCGTTTGGAGGATTTTCAATCTGAGCAAAATAATGTAGTCTCTCGCCCGGGTTTGCCAATACTCTGAACTGCGCGCCCGCTGAATGAGCGTTAGCATCAGCCACGAACACAGCAAAAAAGTTCGGGTCATTCCTTGCCGCTTGTATTTCCGCCGTGGATAAATTAAATCTTACAAATGATTCGGCGTATATAGCGGCGTTGCCGTCCCACCGAGAGTCAACTCCGCCCCAGCCATGAGCATAGCCGGTAGCGAGTCTGTTGTGCCAAATAGGATTGGCATAAGTGGTGTTTATCGGCGTAAATTGAACCGGTAACGTATCTTCCCACCCTGCATAAAGAGTAGTTGTTAGCACATCGCCTATTATATCCACGGCAAAATCCCACTCGTAGTCAGTATTAAGCGTGTAAGCCGCCGCAGAATTTGTAAACCAACCTGCAAAGTCGTAACCGCTTCTTGAAGGCGTCGGACTTACTCCAAGCAAAGAGTTAGCCGCCACAAAACGGGGTTCGGGAACAGGGTTTCCGCCTGTCGCGTTAAATATTACTCTTCTCAAAGCTGTATTAAGTTCTATCGGCGGTTCATTATGTCCTACGCCGTCATTGCTTACCAAAAATTCGCCGATTGCGTTTCTTGCAGTAACAATAATTTGATAATTATCGTCATTTCCGACAATCCACGGAATTCGCATTGATATATTATCAGAGTGACGCACGATATGAGCATTGGACACCGTTGCAGTATTGCCAGCTGACGCAAATCCAACTGTAAGAGTGTCGGTTTCAACTATTCCTTCTAATTCTATTGATACCGCTCTAAATCCGTCGGCGTCAACATACGTTTCAGCCTCGCCAATCACAAATTCTTCGGCAGGACGGTCGTCCGCGAAATGAGAGGTTATAACCAAACGCATTTCATTCATTTGCACGCGACCATTGCTACCGGTCATTCGTTCTTCTATAACTACTGTAAAGCCTATATCCGTAAGGTCGTTATTAATAACGTACTCGCTATCAAAATAATCAATTAATAAATCGGTTACATCAATTTCTTGAGGCGACCAACCATGAGGCAATACTGCCGACGGCGCAGATGATTGCTCGGAAGTGAAATTACCGGAAAGCGAACCCGCGCCGGGCATGCGGTAATTTAAGTCGGTGCCGGCCAAAGTTGTGCCGCCAAGCCACGGCTGATTTCCGCCTATTTGAGGTTGAGTGGCAAAATAGTGTAATCTCTCGCCCGGATTTGCCAATAGCCTGAACTGTATACCCGCTACATGAGCGTTGGCATTAGCCGCAAACACAGCAGAAAATGTAGCGTCATTTCTTATCGCGTATACATCATCGTAACTTAAGTTAAATCTTATAAACGATTCGGCGTATTGAACAAGATTATCGCCAAAACCGGAGTCAACATTCGCCCAACCATGATTATAGTGAGTTGTATTAAGTCTCGCGTGCCAACTAAGTGCAGCAGGCGTGATAGTCTGAGCGATAATAGCGCCGACATATTCCCACCGCGCATAAATTCTTGTAAGTGGCTGAGTCACTTGTTGAGTTGCGAAATTCCACAGGGTTGAGAATGTATTATCGGTATACCAACCCGCGAAAGCATACATTCTTCTGGTCGGGTCGTTGGCAGGACGCGCAATCGTTCCTATCGCCGACAAAGTCAAAGAGGCGACGGCGGTTCCCG
The DNA here is from genome assembly GCA_009780345.1 of Oscillospiraceae bacterium. Taxonomy (GTDB): domain Bacteria; phylum Bacillota; class Clostridia; order Monoglobales; family WRAG01; genus WRAG01. The sequence goes on along the minus strand of WRAG01000021.1, from coordinate 27,236 downwards.
GAAAAGTTACAAACTCAACGATATAAGAATCCTGATCAAAAGCGACAATCCCCGATTCCGACATTTCAGAAGCTGCAGCAACGTTTGCCGGAATAATAGACGCAATCATTGCCATAACAATAAATAAAGCCAATAAACTTTTTTTCATAACATTCCCCTCCAAAATTATAATATCAACTTACATTATTTATATAGAAAACATATAATGCTATTTTAGCAAAATCTTTATTTTTTGTCAATAAATATTCGAAAATTTTTTTATTTTTTTTGGCATTTTAGTTGAAAAGCACGAAATTAATCAAAATTTTTTAGCCATAGTTTCCAAAAAAATATTGACAACATAGATAAAAATGTGATATATTATGATATATTAAGTTATGAATTTTAATTACAAAGAGGAGAGTGTTGTATGAAAAAGAATATGAAGTTGATTTCGTTGATTGTGGTGTTTGTATTCGCTTTTACACAAATTACTATAGTTTCGGCGGGAGTGTCAACAATTGATTATTCACAAATGGACCGAAACGAAGAGTTAGTATACTATCTTGTCATGTTAGGAATAATTGACGAGGAAGACGCTTCATCTTTCACTCATGATGAAACAATCACAAGAGGAGAAGTGGCGGATTTAACTGTCAGATCGCATGGGCAATACGATTTCGCGAGAAGCTTCTCTTTTTTTACAGGATTTAGCGACCTGCGTCCCAACGATCCGTTCGCGGATATAGTCGCATACGCCGTTGCGGTTGGAATATTAACCGGTCAACCGGGCGGAATGCTGCAATTCGGCGAGGATGCTACCGTTTTGCAAGCGGCAAGGATGATTATCGGCGCTTTGGGCTATGATGCTCGTGCGCAAGTGAACGGCGGGTGGCCGCAAGGCTATTTGGTTACCGGAACTCAAATTAGGTTGTTTAACGGAATGAATGTCACTCAGTATAATCAGCCGATATCAAGATTAGACTTCGCGATAATGCTTTATAACGCGTTTAGCATACCGATCTCAAGAGGCGTAGTGTTTACGCCCGGAACTGACGGAATCACCTTCCAAACTGATGTTGGCTTAACGTTGGAAAACCAATTTTTGCGAAATAATGATTACGTTTTGGTGACCGGGATTGTTGAAGCGACCGAGCGCACCACTATCGGAAGTCGTGAGCAATTAAGAGACAATGAAGTTATAATCGGCGGAACAAGACTTAACACCGGCGACATGGATTTAAACGATTTTATCGGATATGAAATTCAATATATCGCCAGACAAGCAAGCACCGACACAATCGGCACATTGGTTCGATTCCGTGTTACAAGAAACAATTCGGTTACGCATTTGACTCGCTCAAGTTTTCCGACTTTTAGGGGCGATAGAGTTGAGTTTTATGACGCAAGCACAGGAAGAACCAGAGAGCTTAGGCTTGACCCGAACGCAATATTTATACATAATAACCGAATGCTAATGACCGTGACGCCGGAGATGATTGATTTTTCCGACGGTGTTACGTTGATAAGCAATAATTTGCGCAGCGACAGATTGGTAAATGTGGTAAGATGGACAAGTTCGAGAAGCTTTGTAACAGGCGGAATAAGCGAGCCGAACGAATTTATATATCTTGCGGGCGGCGCAACATTTAACGGAAGCGCGTCAGTTAGTATGCGCGAAAGCGCGGACAGAATCGTCAGCGTTCGAACGGTTGACGGCGAAGCAGTAGATTGGCGCGATATAGAGGAAGGAAGCGCGATTTCGATTATCGAGTCTGCTGACAGATTTTATCTTGAAATAATATTGCTTCCCGAGCCAATCGTAGGCAGAATAAGCGAAATGCACGCAGGTGAGTGGCTTATCATAAATTATGAGCGATTTTACGTGACAAGTCAGCTTGATAATGCTGAACTTGGTGTGCTTGGCAGATTTTTCGTAAACGAAAACGGATATATATTTAGGTTTGAACCAAGTATGTTGGATTTTGTATATATAATTGACAAAAGTATAAGCGGTGGGTTTGATTCAACCATAAGAATAAGAACATTTGATAATCACAGCGGATTAAGCATTTTAGAAGTTGACGCGCGTGTCTCTATTGACGGCGCGGTATACAGAGAAGCGGACACAGCCTTTGAGAACATTCCTGTAAACACCGTTGCAAATGTGGTTGTAGCAGCTGACGGAAGAGTAAGAGAAATTACACGCGCAACGCCATACGGCGGCACGGCGCGGAGAACATTCCGTAGCTACGTTAACGCGTTTAACGACGGATTAAGACAAGACGCCGCCGGCAACGAGATTTTAGGGCAACTTGACGTGGCGTTTAAATTTAACCCCGAAACATTGTTCTTTATCCTTCCTCAAAACAGGTATATTGAAGATTTTGGAATTAGTCCGAACTTTGAAGACGGAGATTCATACACCACGCAAGCGTATGAGTTCGATCTTGACACCGAATATGTCGGAGTTGTTGTTGTAACCATTGATACCGACGAACTTGCCGGCAGGTTTGACGATAACTCGCCGATAGGAATAGTATCTCGTGTTGGACAAATGTTGGACAGAAACGACCAACCAACATTCTTTATCGAAGGATTTTCGGAAGGCGAGCCATTCCGCTACACCGCGGCTCAAATCGGAAGCGTTATAAGCGTTATGCAAACTTTAAGAATAGGTGATGTAATACGTTTTAATACGAATTTTAATAACCAGATCGTTAATATTGTACGCATGGAATCGTTGAGCGGCTTGGATCCGGAAACCGACTTCTATCGCATAGGTGATATGTCGACAAACGAAATGATTTTCGCTAACGCGATGATGTTAAGGCGTTCGGCGATTGTAAATAACGAAAGATTCTTGATACATCAGCTTCAAGTTAGTACAACAACAAGCTTTAACGATATGGTAATGGTAAATATAGACGCGCTTACCGTAAATACCGAGGACAGAAATCGCCAATTTAATGATTATTATATTTTCGACAGATTTTTGAACACGGTTACACCCGCGAGTATAAATGACGTTATACCATATAACAGAAGTATGACCGATTCGTCTGTTGTATTTATAGTGAGAAACACCAGAGAACGCACAAGAATGTTAGTAATTATCAGGGATTAGGTTTGTTTGAAAGTATACATATTAAAGGGGGTTTTTAAATGTTAAGAAGAATAAGACCGTTATATTTAGTCTTGATTTTTACAATGTTATTTACCATTATACCTAGCTTTACGGCTAGTCCGGTAATGGCGCAAGAAAGGCAGGCATTATTTACTCACTCAGTTCATTTTCTTGACTGGGGTGACAGAGGCACGAGCATCGTACCTATGCAAGGCAATAATCAGCTTGTAATAGATTCTCGAGCTATGGGCGCAAACGGCATACCGAACAACGCAGGCAGGCACAGATTTTTTGTTTTGGTATTCGATTTGTCGGACTTCAGAAATGAGATGAATTATTTAGATGAGATAGTGTTATCACTATTTACATCAGGTGACGGCGGCGCGAATACAGCTAACAGCCAATTTAATGTATATCTTATGTCGGCAGAACATGCCGAAGAGCTTTCACAAGGACGAATTTCGACGCTTGGCGAGGCTCTGGATGCCGGAGTTGTTAGCTATCGCGAAAACATTGTATGGAATCAAGTCGGCTCAGTGCCGCATACACGGCTAAATTCGCCTGACCTCTTGCCATACATAGAAGATTATATGGCGGCGAATCCGCTTGCGCGATTTGTCGCGTTAAAGGCTCAAGGAACCAATCATTTGGCGGCGTTTTACCCTGCTGTCGCTTCAGGATTCTGTTCTCAAGGGTTTTCGCACAGACCGCATCTTCAAATTACTGCCGGAACTGAGTTATGGCAGGTTATTGAATCAAACGAAATATTGGCGAGCATGATTCCAAGCGTTACTTACAGCAATATTACTTTGCCGACAGGTTTGTCGCAAGTTCCGGCGATGAATATTTCATGGAGCAGCTCTCGACCGGATTTAATAGCTAATGACGGAACCGTCACCCGACCGGTGTTTCATGATAACACAACAACGGTTCGACTTGAGGCAACCGTCACTTTAGGAACGGTAATTCGTACTTTCGCCTATTATGTAAGGGTTCTTCGTGAGGGAAGTTACTTAGGAACCACTCCGTTCGTGGCAACCAGAGAGATTAGCATTTCTTTCGATAACATTTCGTCTCACGCTGGGTATGTTCTTCGTATTCCGAGCAGTTATCTTGCGCGCGGAAACAATTATAGGCTGCTTTCGGCAACCGGCGAGCTTATATCAACGTTTCCTATGAGTACTATGGGCGATTTTACCGATGTAAACGTTTCGGATTTTGTTAGCGGAACTTCGGCAAACTTCACGCTTGAAGCGATAAACGGCACTTTTAGACAAAGCGACGAAACATTTATACTCGACGGCATCGACAACGAACTTAGAAACATTATCAATGCGTTAAACGCAATAGATTTAGGCGACACAAGCGCGATAGTCTCGGATATGACATTACCGTCTGAATCTCAAGGAGTTCAGATAATTTGGCGTTCCTTAAACCCCGAATTTTTGTCTGACACCGGACGAGTAGACCGTCCGTTTAGCTGGCAACCTAATGCGAATGTTCAGCTGGCGGCAGTCGGTCAAGTCGGAGGATTTACGTTCCAGCATATATTCGCGATAACTATTTTAAGACAAGACGGCGGTCAAGTTTTTCCTGAAATACTTGATCCTATGCACATATCTGACGAAGCTTTCTTCGGCGTTTGGAATCAAGCGCATCAAGGCTGGTCTGTCACTCCGATTTTGAGATATGACTTAAAACCGGGGCTCCGTCACGTTGAAGCCGCCGTGCGTCGCGGTGATTATCCGGCGGCGCGCGAAGCGTTGCTTATATACTACAGAAATCGCGACACCGTACGTGAATTCAGACCGAGAAACCGCCACAATCCGTTGGCGGCAGATATGTATGTTCAACAGATTCATGGTTGGGTTCAGGTAGACGAACCGCTTGCGCAAGCCGTGATTGGCCCTGAATGGGGTTGGCACTCTATTGATTTAGTTGTTCGCGATAATATGTCAAACTCAGTTATGATACTTGATTCCGACATGGACGGAAGCGCGGTTGAAATACGAAGCCGTGAATTTGGAAACGGACAATACGCCGCGTATATCGAAATTGTTGCAGACGGCGTTAGAAGAACTTTCCCTGTCGTTGGAGATACATTTATAAGCGCGGGAGACAATATTCAAAGAAATTTCGGAAGTGAAGAAATACTGCTTGTTCGAGAAGCGGCGGGTAATCCCACCACCACAATAACCAACAACTTCCCGGGCGGAATCCCTATGCCTTTCGGAACAAATACCGCTCGAACTTATCTACTTTTTGATATTCCGAACGCCGTAGGAAATGTTACTTCAATGCAATTAAATATTTTCGCGAGAAGCGATAATCAAGACGATAAACGCGTATTTCTTTTCAGTACCGGGCATGTTCAAACGTTTAACGAGAATACGTTTGTTTGGGGAGATCATACGCCAAACATTATCAACCATAAAGAAATCGGATTTGTATACGAAGCCGCAATAAACGGTTTGTGGGGCGGGCATTTCGAGTTCTTAAACTCGATCACTCGAATGTATCCGCTTGGTCCGTTGATTGACCGCTATCACGAAACAGGAGACGAAATATTCGCATGGACAGCCATGCATTTCATGATGGAACAGTTTCGTCAGCAACCCCAGCCGCATTTTCCAAGGCCGCTTGAAGCGGGCTGGCGAACCGAGTGGTTGTGCGTACTGTTTTTCGGAACTTTAGAAAGTGAACTTATGACGCCGGAAATCGCGACTGCGATGTTAAAATATATTCACCTTCACGTCGGTAATATACATCCATCATTGCCCGGCGTTGGTATAGGCGCGGCGTTTAATCAGGTTATGGCGCAATTGACAGGCGCCATCAGAATTATGGCATACTTCCCTGAAATCCAAACTTTGGGCGGATGGAATCAAGCGAAAACTTCACAAGTGAATTTGTTTAACAGACAAATTAATATTGACGGAAGTTATACTGAAGGAACAACAGGTTATATTAACCTTGTTTTGATTGAACTTCAAAGAGTTCTTGAGCTGATTTCAATGGTTGATGGTATGGAAGACCCGCATTACCGAACATTATTTGAATATTTTGTAACTCTTACAAGGTATATGTTTAATTTGACCATGAACTCGGGATATACGGTGCCGTGGGGAAGCGGCCATAGGTTCCCTAACTTTGAAAGAGCAAATGTCCATTCCATTGAATTCCCCGCCGTTGACCCGCTTGGGTTCTATCAGTATGTTTACAGCGGAGGCGCGCGAGGAACCAGACCTTACTGGACATCTATCCACTATCCCGATAAATCCGTCGCGATGCTTCGAAGCGGTTGGGGACCTTATGATTATAGCGCGTTTATGGGTTCAAAATTTGGCGGAACTCACTCGCACGGCGACGATTTGTCGCTTGACATATTTGCGTATGGCAGATCTTTGCTAATTGAAGCGGGGCAAGGGTTCAGCTCAACCTTCCACCATAACACGGTGGAAATCAACAGAAGAAACCAAAGAGGTTTCGACTTCGGAGTTCTAAATGTTAATCAGCCACAAAAGCAATTCTTGTCGACAAACAGCTTGTTTGACTTTATGGAAGCGGGTTCCAGAAACCTTTTCCCAAGATTTGAAGATCCGGGCGGAAACTGGCATACAGGATTTGAAGTAAACCGAAAAGTTTTGTTTGTTCACAATCGTTTTTGGATTGTTTCAGACTTCATTTTACCGGATGACTATAATAATCCCAATCATCCCGAAAGAACGCCCGCTCCTCATTTGTACAGACAAATTTGGCGCCCCGACCAAAGAAATAACCTAACGATTGACCCCGACACGTTAATTATGAGAACAAACTTTGCGTCAGGAGCTAATTTGCAAATTATTCCGGCAGATCCGGACGAACTTACCGCTGTTAGAGAAGTCGGCGATATGCGCGGACATTACGGAATAGAAGCGGCTCCATTTGTCTCTTATATGCGTGAAGCACATGTCGGCCCCGCGACATTTGACACCATTCTCTTCCCTGAACGCGAGGGAGAGCAAACCGCCGTGTCGGTTAGCAGGCTTGCGGTTACTGATGTTGCAACGCCCGAAGTTTATGTGCCAAGGCACGAGGCGACCGCTCTTAGAATTAATATCGGATTTAACACCGGATTTTACTATTCATCGAATGACTGGCAAGCAGGATTCCCCGTTCCGCGCGTTGACCCGCCCGGAGGTCAAAGACTTGTGCGCCCCACATGGAACGGTCAACCAGGACCGCCATGGAACGGCATGCCCGAATGGCAAGCGGCGGGATTGTTACGCACGCGTTCATTTGATGAATTTACGACCGACGCAGAAATGGCTTACGTTGAAGTTAACGGACAAGGCAACCCCGTTATGATTGCTTTAACCAAAGCGTCGTTTATCGATCGTGACGGAACTCCGTTGGTGACTTCCGACGACAGATTGCCCGATTTAGGCATACAATGGAGCGCGCGAACGTTGGAACTTTCAGTCGACGTGCTTGATTTCAACACGCGACAATTCCCTGAGGGCTTAATCGCCGTTTGGGAGCCGCCTTTAAGGCATAACTTGCTCGGCAACGGAGTTGAAATTGATTCAAGGCATCAAGCAATAGACCGTGTATACCTAAACGGTCGACGAATTCAGTTTACACAGGTGAACGGTATAATTTCAACCAACGGCACGCCGTTTTCCGGCGATGACGGCGACATCATTGAGCGCCCGCCTCCCCAAGGACCACCCGACAATATACCGCAAGGACCTACAAATCCTTCCGCTCCTCCGAGTGGACCAAGCGCCCCGAGCGGGCCAGGCGGCCCTGTTGGACCAATAGGCCCGACTGATCCCGGTAACGGCAACGATGTTAACAATAACGTGTTCAACGATATCGCAAACCACTGGGCGAGAGATGAAATTCTCGAAATGTATGCGCAAGGCGTCGTAAACGGCGTCGGCAACGGTCAATTTGCGCCGAATTATAATATTACAAGGGCTCAATTTGCCGCAATTTTGGTTCGAGCGCTTGGAATCCCTCTTAATGCCGAAAGCAACAACGGCGACATATTCACCGACGTAAACGGAACCGACTGGTTCGCGTCTGCCGTTGCCGCGGCGTATAACGTAGGACTGATTCGCGGATATAACGGCTATTTCCGTCCGAACGACGAGGTTTCGAGGCAGGAAATGGCAATTATGCTTATGACGGCGCTAGAATATATGGGGTTTGAGAACGATAATTACGCTGATTTAAGCTCGTTTAACGACGCTTCGTCTATTGCCGATTGGGCGTATAACGCAACAAGCGGCGCAGTTGGCGCGGGACTTATGAGCGGCATCGGAAACGGCGAATTTTCGCCGCGAACTTCTGCGACGCGCGCGCAAGCCACGGTTGTTATCAGCCGATTGCTTGATTTGAGAGATTAAAACATGTATAGGCGGTCGTTTTCGGCGCGCAAGCGACCGCGATCGCCTCTACAATTCCAAGGAGGGAAATAATTTGAAAAAAATTATTGCTTTATTAATTATCCTAACAATGATTTTTGTATCGCTGCCCGTTGTGGCCGACGTTACAAACGAAGCGTCAGATGAGGGAGGCAATCCTTATTTCGAAGCGTTGCTTAATAGCATAACCTTAGCAAGAACCGTGGTTGTCGGAAACTTTACTCTTCCGACCACTTTTCCGAACAGCGATGTGACAATTCGCTGGACTGCGGAAGACTCGCATTTGACTGCTATCTCGGAAGGATCCGAAGATGACTATGTAAATGTAACCGTCACGCCTCTTCGAGCAAGGGATATAACAACGAGAATCACCGCAGTTATAAGCGAAGACGATGTAACCGTCAGCCGTGATTTTTCTTTCAACATAATTCGTAGTCATGAAAATAATCTTTTCGCAAACCGAACCGCCATCGATGATAACGCTGATTTGACCAAGCGTGACGCTCTCATTAACACTACGCACAGAACTTGGTCGGTAATCGGCGACGAAGACGTTCTTGTATGGAAAATAATCGGCGATGACAGAACAATTTCTATTGATGCCGGCGCAAGATTCGGCGGCAACAGATTGCGAGTGTTCGCCGAATTCATGGTGGTGTTTGACGGTACTCCCGTTTCGGGAGTCAGGATTTATTCTTCTTCCGACACCCATGCTTGGAGGCCTGTTACCACAACAGGTACAATAAATCCGAACGTCGCGAATCATATTCCGTTGGATTTTCCTGTATACGCGAGATATATTCGCTTTGTGTTCCCGGCAGGAGTTGAATCTGTATGGTTTATAGGCGCTTATGACACGGCGGAGTACGCTCCCGGTCAAGGACGCGACGTTTTTTACGGAATTAACTTGCCACACGAACTAATTGCGCCTATAGAACTTCCACAATACACGCCATTGGGCAATTTTCCAATAACTTGGACGTCGCCGACTCCGTCAGTTATAAGAATAGATAACAATTTGACGGCGACACCTACAAGACAGAATGATAACAGAACGATAAACGTAACCGGCACAATTGACGCTGACGGAGACATTATATCGTTCTTGCATCCGTTTTTGGTTCCCCGACTGCCGCAACAACAGGGCGGCCCGAGTGGGCCAAGTGGGCCAAGTGGTCCGAGCGTACCTTCAGGCCCGTCAGGCCCCGGATTCCGCCCACCAAACCAAATTCATATCGATAATATCCAGGAAATAACCCCACAACCGCCTCAACCGGACCCCGATTGGCAACCGTCGGCGATTTTCACCGATATTGAAGGGCATTGGGCAGAAGACTATATCATAGAGCTCTACGACCGCGGAATTATGAGCGGCGTTGGCGACGACGAGTTTGCGCCCGACGTGGCAACGACTCGCGCGATGTTTGTGACAGTTCTTTGGCGTGCGGCGGGCGAACCTGAGGTGGACACCGTTGACTCGTTCGTTGATGTTCCGCTTAATGTTTGGTACACATCTGCCGTGGTTTGGGCTATGCAAAATAACATTGTAACAGGCGTAAGTTATGGATATTTCGCGCCGCACGCGTCCATTACCCGCGAGCAAATGGGGTTAATTCTGTATCGTTACGTCGGAGATTTGGTTGATTCCATAATGGATAGAAATTATGTTCCGCAAAATACCGCAACCCGCGCAGAAATGGCGACGGTTATATTGCGATTGTTGGAATTAGAAATGTAACACAAACCTGTACAAAACGGAGGTATTTAAATGAAAAAGTTTATTTCTTTGGTTGTTATACTCTCTATGATTTTGCTAACTTTGCCGTTGGTTGCGCCTATGACCGCAGCGGCAATGGAAGACGAAACACCTTATAGAGAAAATCAAAACTGGGAATGGGGCACTATTCGACTGCACCAAGCGGCATATGTTCGCGAAACCGGCGACCAGATGACAAGGGCGGGTTGGGCGATTGACGCGGGTGGCGGCTCGGCAATAAGGGACGCATATTCACAGTTTTACATCGGAGACTACATAGACAGGCACAGGTCAGGCGAAATCGTAATTCAAGAGGTTATGATGAAAATAAACGTAACCAACAGAATCGCGACAAACGCGGTGGGGCTTTACTTATTGCCGCCGTCTTTCCAAACTATGTTTGACACCGAAGACGGAAACTGGGACGAGCTTTTGCTTGCCGGAAACGCTAACGGCGGACGTCATAGCGTAAACGTTACAAACCCCACAACAGGGACCACAATGAGGAATGACGCCACGTATCTGATGTCAGTTTTTACGGTGGCTGAGGTTGCTCCTTTGCTTACCGGCGATTTTTGGAATCTTAGAAATACGCTTCAAAGTAACGGCGGCGGTATAACATATACCATGGGGCTTCGTGAATTTTTAGAACGATATCCGAACGAAAGATATATAACTTTGAAGATAACAAGACACATGGCTGTTACAGGCACCGGCACCGCAAGCAATCGTATCGGAAATCCGCATACTGCGGGCAGAACGACTTGGAACATGACGGGGCGAACCAATGCTCCCGGCGAGGCGATTTTGAGAGTCGGCTACAAAACCCGCGCTATTATAAACGTGGAAAACGCTATCGAAAGCCTTGAAATTTCTACAGAAGACAGCGCAAATATATCAAGAGATGTAAATCTTCCAACTTTAATGCCTAATGGTGTTGCTATAAGCTGGCAGTCATCTGACGAAAGTGTTATAAACCCAGCGACAGGTGCGGTTAACCGCCCTGCTTTCGGTGAAAACGACAAGAATGTCAGGCTTACGGCAACTTTTTCTTACGAAGAACACTCTCGCGTTGAAACGTATGACTTGACAGTACTTGCAAATCGCGCGAATCCGTCTCAAGCGAGCTATACCACTCCCGCAAACGCGGGTGGCGGTGTAACGGTTACAGCAGGCTCTACCATAACTGCTAACGTGACGGACATTGCCGGCGCTGATTCGGCATGGTTGAGGTTGGTTCCGATTAACGGTCGCAACGCTTCCGAAGCCAACGTTTCAATCAACGTTGGCGGAACAACTTTCTCGGGTCAGCTTGATGATTCAGGCAGTATTTATTTGGGAGACATCAGACCCGCGCTCGGCGCAGGCGGAAACATAACAGTTACAATTGGTTTAGGTGTATTCCACGGCGCGAACGCGGCGGTAACCGACGATTTGCGTCCGGCTATAATCATTCCTACTGCCCAAAACGCCGTAAATGAGGTCGCGGACACAATCACCGCGGCGGCTATATATCCGGGACGCAGCGACAGGGTTCGCACTAATTTGAATCTGTTTACAACGTCAAGATATCCGAATGTAAACATCAGTTGGTCCTCATCTCCCGCCGGAATTATTTCGTCATCAGGCGCACTTACTCGTCCTGACGAAAATACACCTGTTACTTTGACCGCTACCATAACCGGCGCAGGCGGCGTTTCTGTCACAAGAACCGTAAATGTTGTCGCGTTCGGACGCAATTCAGACGAAGCTTACTTTGAAGAAATTCTAAACATTATCGCGTTCGAGAGAATGGTTGTTACTAACAATTTCACCGTTCCTGTGCGCCTTCCCGACACTCAATTGACAATTAATTGGGAAGCGTCTCACCCGAACGTTACAAGAATCGGCACGTTGAGCGGCAATATTGCCAATGTAACAGTTACCCGCTCCGGAAATAGCGATATAAACGCGAGAATGACTGCGGTTATTGATAATCAAGGAACAAGAGTGACTCGAGACTTCTTCTTTAATGTGCTTCGCCCTATTGCGAACGATCATCTGGCAAACAGAACCATTACTGACGAAAATGCCGCTCGAACCAAACGTATGGCGATTAACGACACGGTAAATACCGCGTGGGAAATAATCGGCAACGACAGAACTATTTCCATTGACGCGGGAAGAAATGTAGTTCTTGCGGAATTCAACGTTGTATATGACGGCACGCCCGTTTCGGGACTTGTAATTCAAACTTCCAACGACGGTATCGGTTGGCAAACCGTACACACAACAGGCGTGATAAATCCTAACGTATCAAATCTTATAAGACTGCAAAATCAAGCATACAACAGATTTGTGCGTTTTACGTTCCCTGCCGGCGTTACCGGAGTCAGATTTATAGGCGGTTACAGCACAACGGCGGCAGACGGCGGTCCCGGACAAGGGATTTTTGCCTCGCTCCAACTGCCTTCTGAAGCAATTTCTGACTTCCAATTACCTATGACTATCGCGGGATATCCTGTAACTAGCTGGGTTAGCGGCGCTCCGACGGTTATCCGCATAGACGGCAACTGGGCAAGAGTTACGCGGCAAACAAACGACAGAACGGTAACTTTAACCGCCACCGTTGACGTAAACGGCGTAGCACAAACCGGAAGCAGACAAACGCATGTTCCTCGCCTTCCGCAACAGCCGGGCGGTCCGGGTGGCCCGGGTGCCCCAAGCGGACCTTCCGGACCTTCAGGCCCAGGCTTCCGCCCGCCGAACCAAGTTCACATCGACAATATCCACGATATAACACCGCAACCACCTCCTCCCGACCCTGATTGGCAAGCGCCCGAAGCTTTCGATGACCTTGACGCCGTGCCATGGGCGAGCGAATATATAATTTCGCTCTTTGAGCAAGGAATCGTAAGCGGTGTCGCGCCTTATACGTTCAATCCGACCGGGGCAATGACCCGCGAGCAAATGGCGACAATCATTGTCAACGCGTTTGACCTTGAACGCACCAATGACGACTTGCCATTCAACGACGCACAACTCGGAAGCTGGTATTTTGGCGCTGTTTCAGCAATGTATGACCACGGGATTTCACTCGGCGACGGAACCGGAAACTTTGGCGTCGGTTTGAATATTTCGCGTCAGGACGCGGTGGTTCTGCTTTACAGAATGCTCACAAACATGGGTATGATTGATGAAGCAGGCTATGCGGAAGCGTTTGCGGACGCAGCTAACATTGCCGATTACGCGGCAAACAGCGTTAGCGCATTCCGTGCGTTAGGTATTATCGGCGGCGATGAAAATGGAAACTTTAACCCAACCGCGCAGATAACTCGCGCAGAAATGGCGATTATAATTTATAGAACGCTTGATTTGTTATAGTGCTAACTTGATCGTGATTCAAGTTAGCGCAAATTCAAATCATGTCGCTTAGACAATTAGAAATGTTCTTATAGGATTCAAGTCCTATAAGAACATTTTTATATATTACGCAATTTAAATTGTTACAGAAACATTATATTTGATTAAAAATGTTGAAAATCTATAAGTGATATGTTACAATAATATTCTGAAGATTATCATAATACATATTTTAAAAAGCTTAATTTGAAAGCGGTGATATTATTGATAAGTCGCAAGTTGGCAAACAAACTATTTGACGCTTTTTCCATTTATCGTTGGAATGACAGAATAAGACCTATTAACTTAGTGGAAATGGACAAACAAGCTCATAAAGCTGTTTTAGCATTTGTAATAGCGTCTATGGAAGACAAAGAAGCCACTCCAATAGACTGGGAATATATCGTGGATGGCATTGTATTTGCATTGCTTAAAAATATTGTTCTTTCAGATATTAAATCAACTGTAATAAGCAAAATAAAATCTGACTATCCTGATGACTATAAAGAACTTAATAAATGGGTGGTAGAACAATATAAAGAATTTATTGAAGATGAGAATGTTTTGAAAAAATTTGAAGAATTTTTGATTAACGATTCAGAAAACGTTAAATTAGAATTATCAATTTTAAAAGCCGCTCATAAATATTCCTCAAAAAGAGAGTTTGATATTATTAAACGAGCAAATGATTCTTTCCCCAGAATAGATATAATTGAGAAAACGCTTAATGAAGAAGTAGAAGAGTTTAAGCATCTAAAAGCTATATCAATGCTTGAAGATAAAGAAAATCGCACTTTATTTAACGCAATGTGTTTGATCGAACAACTGCGTTATCAAGTTAGATGGAGCCAAACACCGCGAATACCGCAAACAAGCGTGCTGGGTCATTCAATGTATGTGGCGTTATTAATGTATTTTTTAAGCAAAAAGTTAGGCGCTTGCAAGCAAAGGTTGGTTAATAACTTTTTTGCGGCTTTATTTCATGATTTGCCCGAAAGCGTGACAAGGGATATTATTTCTCCTGTTAAACAAGCAACTGATAATTTTCCTAAAATTATAAAAGAGATAGAAAAGAAAATATGTGATGAAGAACTATATCCTAAGTTTCCGGACCATATGTTTCCCAATTTTCTTCCTAGATTGAAATATTTGATGGGAGATTTGCCGGAAATTGATGACGAATTTTGCAATAGGATAATCAGAAATAATAAAGTTGAAAAATTAAATGATAAAACTAATGTTAATAAAATTTATAATGAAAATATCTATGATTTAGTAGACGGACGATTGATAAAAGTTTGCGATGACGTTGCCGCGTTTATGGAAGCTACTAAATCCAGAGATCATGGTATTACATCAAAGCAAATACAAGACGGCATAGCCGGTCTTACAAAAAAATATATGCGCACTAATAAGATATCCGGAGTGGATGTGAAAGAGTTTTTCATTGAATTTTATACTGAATCGTTCCAATATTAAGGAGGATTAAGATGACTGACTATGGCAAATTTATTGTTGCGATGGGCATTCCTTGCTGCGGCAAGTCTTCGGTTATTAAACGTTTAGCGGAATTGTACGAAGTCAAAGCTTTTTGTGAGCCGGAAGAATCCGAATGGCCTGACGCCGTTAACGAACGAGAAGCGTATGGATACTTTACGGGCATTTCTTGGTTCAGATCTGTCAGAGTGCCTTATTTATATCAAGCTCAAAAGTTAGCATTGGACGGGAAAATAGCTTTTGTGGATTCTTATTATGACAAATTGATATACAAATATTTAGATAAGCCGGGAATGGAGTGGCTTGTCCCTAAAAACGATATATATTATGATTTGACTCAGGAATTGGCAAAAACGGATTACGATGTCTTGCCAAATGCTGATATAGTTATTTTCTTTGAAATAGAGGAAAGTTTATGGCAGTCGTTTTTAAAAAAGCGTAATCGGAGTTTAGATCAGAATTCTAGTTTTTTGAAAAAATGTTTTCTTTCGCAAAAGCATATGAAAGACGCTTGCAAGCAGTATGCTGATGAATTTGGCAAAAAACTTTTGATTATTAAACAGGAAGATAGCTCGGCAGAAACGATGGCAGCTAAAATAAAGGATAAATTAGAGGAGTTATTATGAAAAAATTTGTTAGAGTTTTAATAGCTAATGAGCACGACTCATATTTAATAATTGAGGAAAAGCGTTCGAAAAATTTATGGAATTTTCCCGGAGGAAAAGTGGAGAAAGACGAAGCGATAGTCAGTTCTTGCATAAGAGAAGTTTTCGAAGAGACAAATCTTATAATTAATGATGTTAAATTCCTTTTTAAAAACATTTTTGCTATTAACGGCGAAAGATGGATGGGATATTATTTTATAACTAAAAATGTTAAGGGAAGCATAAAGCTCAAAGAAGAAAAAAGTATAAATTATAATTACATATTGCCGGCAGAATTTGCTAATTATGATAATTTCATTGTAAAGGCTTTAGATTATTTAAAGGGCGGTGATGTGTGTGTATAATTATTTTTCATTTTTGGACGATGCTTTAAACGAAAGAAAAATATGTATAGATAGGGTCTTTAATATTTTGGATGATTTAGATCCTTGTCAATGCACTATCATGTCATATTTAATTCTAAAAAAATCAAATTTGTTTGATATGTCAGAAACTTGTGCCGTAATTACGGAGTTAATCAACCGTTATCCTAAAATTTATAAATACTTATCTTCCGTCAATTCTATCGACGAATTAAACTTGAATTTGAAACCCGCACACATCATTTATGAAATTGAGCCGCAATTATCAAATGTTTTAAACCTTCTGTCTAATAAATCACAAGTAGGAATGGATAATTTTAAGTATGTAATTACCAAATTAATTAATCATGATTTGGATACTGAATTTATCGGTTTATTTTTGATTATGATATATATAAATGGTTTGAGTCAAGATGATTTATATGATTTGACAATTTCTATGAAAAATTCGGGAAAAATATACGATTACAGAAAATTTTTTGACAACAAAAAAATTATAAGAAGATATCCAACAGGCGCGTTATCCGAAAAGGTGGCTTTAATATTGCCAAGCATGTTGGCATATATGTCTAAAGATTTCCCGCTTATTTCCACATTTGTTGTTGCGAAATCATTAAGTTTCACAGGCGGTACTTGGAGCAAACTAGGCGTAATTGAAGGATTTCGTTTCCCCAATCCGGGGGAAGAAACAATGGAAGTTTTAAAAAAATGTAATATTGCAATGACGGTTACAAAAGAGGATTTATGCCCTGCTGATAGAATATTATATGGATTTAGAAGTAATACAGGAACTGTAAATTCTATACCATTGGCGGTTTCCAGTATTGCGTCTAAACAGATTGCTTGCCCCGCTGATTTGCTGCTTTTAGATGTACGCTATGGCGAAGGAGCTTTTTTTGAAAGAGATGATGCAATAGAATTAACACAACATATAAACCATATATTAAAACTTGAAGGATTCGACGTAATTAATAGCCTTATTGATATGGAACAACCTAACGGAAGCACTGTAGGTAATTATTTAGAATTATGCGAAGCGATATGTATAATGAAAAATGATATATTACCAAAATTTGATCTAAGAGGTATTAGTGAACAAAAGGATATAATTCTGAAATTTTTTAATGAAATTATGGAACATTACTTCACAGCACCGGAAGGTTCTAACTGGCTGGATTTAGGTGAAAATATAATTGAAAATGGCAATATACTTAACGCTTTTAAAGAATTATTATTAGCTCATCAGGTTTGTTCACAGGAAGTAGAATCTTTAATCAATGATCCTTTCAAACACTTTAACTTAACTAAAGTTGTTGATATTTTCCCGCAAAAAGAAGGCAAGCTAACAAAAATTCATCAGAAAAAGCTGGGAAATATTATTAATTTTAGATTTTTAGATAATAACGAGTGTCAAAGAATCAACTTGCTAATCAACAAACGCCTTGGAGATGACGCAACACCTGATCATGCAATATGTTCCGTATATTCTATATCATCTCAAATTGTTACCAAAGAAGAATATGATGAAATTTTATCTTGTTTTTTTATAGAATAGTATTTCAATCGTAAATATTGCTTATTGACTAAGTTGTAATTATTAATTTTATTAGGTTTGTCGGAAAATTCTATAAGAATACTGTGAATTTAAAAAAGCTATCGAATTCAGTCGATAGCTTTTTTTAATTCGTAGTGGATGCCCCAAATTATACTCACTATTTCATCAATCCGACGACATTTTTAACCACATTTCATTCGACATATCAAATATGTGAATAATTTCGATATTGTCCTCGCTGTTGCTTCCGACCAATGAATGTTCAACAAAGTTTTTGAATTATTTTTGTGCATTTTGCCTATTCTTAAAAATTAGTTCCCCTTTGAAGTTCGCGCCAAGAGCCGTTAATTTCGTTAATATCCGGATATTCCGAAGCAATAATATAAGCGTTCACAGGGGTTGCCGTCAAATTTCTATAATTCAATGCCATATAATATATGGTGGCCGTCGCTATTTCTAAGCCAATTCGCAAACGATCCTTACAAATATTTTCCTCTATTGTATCTTGTGGCGTATGAATGTAGCGCTCCATGGTAAAATTGCTTGGTGTTATCATACCCGCGCGCGCTCTGCCCATCCAAGATCCCATAATAGCGGGCATTCCTGCGTTGTGGAAAGGAACATGGTCACTTGAGCTAAATTGAACCAATTCAACATATTCTCCATATCCAAGGCGATTAGCCGTGGCAATAGCGGCTTCGGAGATAAGGTTCGGCATGCCGTTCACCGTTGCGATTGCCAAAAGTGTCTGAATTTCATCTGCCGACCCGATTAAATCTAAATTGAACACTCCTCTGACGCGAGCGCGTTCCTCCGAAGACATTCGAGCGACATAACGTATTGCGCCGACTAAGCCTACTTCCTCGGCTCCGAAGCCGATAAAACGAAGTTCTACGTCAGAAGTGTCAAGAAACATTAAAGCTCGCGCGGATTCCAACACAACAGCTGTACCGCTTGCGTTGTCGTTTGCGCCGGGAGTTCCGACGACCGAGTCAATATGACCGATAACCATAAGAATAGGAGCATAGTCAGGATTATTTTCCGCAGGTTTTACGCCGATTGCGTTCCAAGAACGCGTGGTGTCGTGTATCGCAGTCTGAATATCAACAGTAACCGTGTCTTCTCGCACCATTGCCTTTAGCCATTCGCCATGGCAAAACGCGAGCCCTAATACCGGAATGGTTGCTTGGGCTGTCATATTCGGGTTAAAGGCTTGTCCGAAGCTGCCGAGCCAACCCACTCCGGAATAAATCATCACCGCGACGGCGCCTTCATCCGCTGCGATATTTGCGATTGTAGCAATTGGACACATTCCAAACAGAAAGAAATTTATTTCTCTCATCAGCAATGTTTTGCCGTTGAGATATGTGTTTTCCAACGCCTCTTTGACCCTTTCCGCCCAAGTGAATATCGGCGCAAGTTCCGGCAACTCAAAGTACAGCACATCTCCCGTAACATAGAAGTCACTGCCTGTAATCGATCCTCTTCCCGCCGCGCCGGTTTCCCAAACGTCTCCGTGAAATTCCATAAACGGGCCGCCGTGTCTGATTCCGAAATTGTCCGACACTGTGAATGCACCAATTCCGTGAAATCTTTCCGCGTCATGTATGGTGATGTTTCCGATGATTGTCATTTGCGGATGCCCTGCGGCACTTATATAAAATTCGTGTTTTTCGGTTTCTAAACCAATTTTTTCAAACTCGGATATCAACCAATCAATCGATCTTTCTTCGTTTTCCGTTCCGGCAACACGCGAGCCGATGTCTACGGTCAAATATCGAATACTGTCCATCGTGCGTTCAACGCACACAAGAGATATAGCTCTGATATCACTGCAAATTTGCGAAGCGAGTAAGTTGTAAACATTGCTTATCGGACGCATCTTATTAAATCCGTCCCATAGCATAGCTTTAGCCATGTAAAAATTTGGGGACACCGTCATATTTACTTCGGTTTGTATGGTTATATTTTCGTGAGAAACCATAGTTAGCCTCAAATCATCGTCAAAAGACGCCACGATAAGAACGGCGGTTTCATCCGCAGGCAAAGCGAAGCTCACCCTAACTTCTTCTCTTGCAACCGGGATAACCGACAAAATTTCCGCCTTAAATTCAGTCGTAAATCCGGTTATCGGCGCATGCAAAAGCAATAATAGTGCGATTATTAATAAGATAATTATAATTCGTTTAATCATCACTTTTCTCCTATGTTAAAACTATAAAATTCATCACGGCGAAACATTAATTTATACATTACGGCGCTAACAATTAATCTGCATTTAGTATAACATAAAAACCTTGTTGTTTCAATCTAAATTTTTAGTCTTTATTACTAAAAAAGCAAAAAAGAAGCTCGCTTTATAAAGCGAGCTTCTTTTTCTACGTGCTATTTCTTAAAAATGCATTCTTTCCTACCGTCTACCACCGAGCTGTAATCCTCAAATGCTGTTGATGCGGACGTCCGAGGTCATCCGAGCCTGTATGAGCGGGAGATAGGAAGCCAGCCAACCCGTTTGTCGCTCGAACTTTAAGTGCAACCGTTGTCGCGCCCGGATTTTGCTGTAAGTACTCACGAATTTGAGGCAAAATGTTGGGCGATTCGTATGTTGTGTTAACAAGCAGTCCGCCACGATGTTGCCAAACCGCATTTTGACGAAAGTTGTAGAATCCTAAATCCAAAGCCGCGCCGTTAGTTGGCACGCGTCCTTCCAAAATATGATTTGCCATCTGTGGAGTGAAAAGATATACGTTAAACTCACTATTAGCGCTATTTGCGCCGCCATCGCCGTTTGTGCGCGTCACAAGCCTAATATCATCAACATAGTTTATGATGTCAACATATTCCGACAAATCGAAAGTCAGGAAAAACATCCTATGTCTGCCGTTAACGTTCGGAACATTGTTGTTGATATTCCGCGAATCAAGCACAAGATTGCTTCCCGCAAGCGGTGCAACTACGCTGTCCCTGTTGCCCCAATCGAAGAAGTGGGTCGATTGCGTTGTTACAACATCCTTTAATATTCGCGGCATTGTAATTCGCAAATGCTGTTGATGCGGGCGTCCGAGGCTATCCGAACCTGTATGAGCGGGAGATAGGAAAGACCCCAACGAATTTGTTCCGCGAACTTTCAGCGCAACCGTTGTCGCACTCGGATTTTGCTGCAAATACGCTCGAATTTGCGGCAAAATATCAGGCGATTCGTATGTTGTGTTAACAAGCAGGCCGCCGCGATGTTGCCAAACCGCATTCTGATTGACATTGTAGAAACCTAAATCCAAAGCCGCGCCATTTGTCGGCATATGCCCTTCTAGAATGTGATTTGCCATCTGCTGATTTAAAAGATATACGTTAAACTCGCTGTTAGCAGTATTTGCGCCGCCATCACCGGTCGTATGCGTGACGAGCCTGATTTCTTCAACATAATTTATCGTGTCAATAAATTCCGACACATCGAAAGTCAGGAAAAACATCCTGTGTCTGCCACCAACGCTTGGAATATTGTTTGTGATACCTCGCGAGTCGAGCACGAGATTACTGCCTGCAAGCGGTGTAACAAGTCTATTTCGTCCACTTGCGTCCCAATCTAAGAAGTGGGTTGAATGCGTCGTTACAACATGCGCTTCCCGCGCTTGCATAGTAAATGTTTCGTCGGGAACAATAATTTCGCCCGTCTGCGCGTTCTCGACCCTTGCCGTAACCCTTGTAGTGTTCAGCGGAACGTTCAAACCACCGATGGTTACAGATCCCAATTGCGTAATTGGCGACACTATCGTATCAAGCATTTGGTTACGGTCGAAAGATGTAAGAACCAAGTTCGCGTTTTGCGGCAATCTTCCGGTAAGATTAACGGTAACCGAGCTATTCGCTCCAAACTGCGTTTGAGAAACATTCGTAATCCTCATTCCAAGCGGCGGTGGTGGCGGGGGAACCCAAAGCGGATTGCCGTTTGAAATATCAATCCTAAACACTGCCGCGCGATTCGTGGTGTTCGTATAAACAATTCTATCCCCTGCGGCGTTTACCGAAAACGAGCGAACATTCACGCCCGACGCGAGATTTCGCCATTGACGCGTGTCCGTATCGAATGCGACAAGCGTTCCGCCCGGATTTGCGTATAAAATCCCGGTGCTATCAAAATACATATAACGAGGACGCCAATTTCCGTCGTTTCCGCCTGTATTTATTTGCGTTTGAGAAATTATTGACAGATTTGTCGGATTTATTTCGATAATCGTTCCTCCGGCTATTCCCCAAAGCCGTCCGTTCGGCGCGAAAGCAAGTTCGCCGATATGCGGAACCGCAAGCGGAGTTGCTTCGGTTATAACTCTTCTTTGAGCAATGTCGTAAATGAACAGCAATGCTCGCGTTTGGTTCGGCGTTGTGCCTTGTCCGCCGTGAATGCTTGCCGCAACGTAAGCTCGTCCGTCCCGATAAGCGATTCCGGTAACGCTTCGGTCGATAA
The DNA here is from genome assembly GCA_009780345.1 of Oscillospiraceae bacterium. Lineage (GTDB taxonomy): Bacteria > Bacillota > Clostridia > Monoglobales > WRAG01 > WRAG01. The sequence goes on along the minus strand of WRAG01000021.1, from coordinate 5,038 downwards.
CGTGGTGTGTCCAACGCTGTCCGCCGGCTCCGAGCTCTTGTATGGTAAGAGCGCCATTTCTGTTCCCTGAATTGCCTACCGTTCCGACAAGTAGCATTCCGTTTTGCGCGTGCATTGTGAACGGTCGGTCTTGCCTGTGCCCCGTTGTATACAGCTGAATCGACTGATTGTTCGCCGGATTAAGCTCGTGAATCACGGCGGCGGGGTACGCGCCAAGATATAATCTGTCGTTATAGAATGTCATTCCCTCAAGCTGCCCCATTTGTCGCACGGTGCGCGCGTTTGTTCTTACATTCGTTCGTGAAAATCCTTGCGAGCCGCCCATATACGAGCTTGCAAAGAAATAATCGCCCGCAAATTTCAAAAGTTGTACCGACGGTTGAGCGCCGACTATAATATCATTTACGCGCGTTCTCGTCCTTGTTGCGAAGTTGATAAAGTCAATATGCCGGCTTCCCGATTGTATGGACACGAAAATCTGCCCGTTTAGGTTTGGATTGGAATGCGTGATATTCGCAAGCCCCATTCCTTGAATTCCGTGGTTCGGAAATGCCGCAGGAGTCGCGCCAAGGCTTTCGATTTGCCGAGTTGAAAGATTAAAACGCTGGAAACCTCGATCAGCGCGAGTGAAGTAAACAAATCCGTTGATATTTCCTGTCGGCAGGCGTCCTGACGACGCAGGGTTTGCAACCCACGTTTGCGTCGTCAAATCGAAAATCCCCATGCTCCAGGACGGACGAATTAGGGTAAACAAGAAGTTGCCCACAACTCTCATGGAATAAAAATGTGAGATGTTAGTAACGCCTGCCGGCGCGGGAATAAAATTAACCGCGCGAGTGTTCACGTTCATTCTGAAAAACCGCGCGAGTGTGCCTTCTTCACCGCCGTAGAGAAATCCGTTGTGATACGCGATACTTCTGATACGCCCCGAAGTCGGAAAAATCACGCCGAAATCGGTGAATGTATTGTTGTTTGCGTTAAATCTTAAAATTCTGTTAGTTCTTGTGTTTGTGAAGAACACGTTGTTACTGCTGTCAACCGCCATTCCCGTGACGGCGCCGCGGCCGTTCATTGTAAAAAATTGAAGCCGTTGTCCTTCGGGATTATTCGGCGAATATCTGTAAATACGAGTCGTTTCCGGGTTGCCGAATCCGGCGAAATAGACTCTGCCGAGCGAATCTATCGCATATTCCCAAGTGGTTCCGGTCTGTACGTTATGCGTTTCCAAAACTCTCGGAGAAAGCGGATTGCTTATGCAAATAACATTAAGTATTGAATTAGGTGAACCATACGCAACGGTAAGCAAAATGTCGCCGGTGCCTTGCCGTGTTGTCGCGGACATAAAAGTGTTAACTGCCGCTCCTGCCGGGAATGGGGAACCAAGATTAACAGGCGCACTTACATTAAGCGCGTTAAGTCGCGGCGAACTTGCGGTGGCGGGCATAAATCCAATGCAAACTAATACCATAACCAAAGCCATTAACATCGAAATCATTTTTCTTGAAATTTTCGTACCTTCCATTTTAAAACCACCTCTCATCTTTTTGTTTTTCCCTAATTTAATATAACATTTCTATAGTAAGTTCCGAATTCAATTTAAGTATTGAAGCAACGATGTCACAACTCCGTCAAACGAACACAGCATCACCCCCCAAATTTCACCATTATTTTGAAAGTATTTACATTTTACAACAAATGGAAATGGTTGTCAATACATTTTTTGTAAAATGAGGCAAATATTTCAAAATGCAAAAAATCCGCGTGAAATGCGGACTTTTTACTGCCTAATTATAAAATAAGGACAACTATCGCTTTATGATAGTTGCCCTAAGATATTACAATTCAATTTTTTCCGATGGTTCTTAGATTTCTTGCTCTTTTTGCTCTTCTTTGCCGCCTCTTGTGCCCCAATCATCGTTTGTGATTGTAAGAGCGGCGTGAATACGCGTAAAAGTCAAAGAAAACCCATATACTAAGAAATAAAGCGGCACCAATAAAAAGCGTATAGGTCGATAGAGGGAGTAAAAAATGTTATGTTTGTAAGTGATAATAATAAAATACAAAACAACATCTATCCAATTTATATAAAGACCTCTCGTAATTATTGATACGATAAAGATGACGGTAGCAATCAGCCAAAGATAAACTTCGTTAAACGCCCAAAATGAATACCACAAATGTTTGGGAAATGTATCCTTTATTGCCTCTAAACTACAAATATATCCTGATCGTTGCCATCTTCTTCGCTGTTTTTGGAATTTTTTCCAAGTATTCGGCGCAATGGTTTCGCAGTATGCCGTACTTTGGTATCGCGTTTTTCCGCCGGACATTTTGGAAAGGATTGTAAGCGAGCGATCATCTCCCGCCGAAACGTGTATGCCGAATGGAGTGCTTTCTCTGAATTTTTCTAAATTTTCCATAATAAAATCTTTTTTATGTACGGAAAACGCACCGCTACAAACTACCACATCGCCGGTTACCGATTGCGCCGCTCTTCCGAATTGGAAAGCGCCAAAGTATGAGATGGATTGTAGCATCGTAAGAAAGTTTTCCTTCCTGTTAAGTATGCCGATATCTCCTACAACGGATGTGGTTTTCTTTTTTTCAAATGGGCGCAAAAGCTCGGTTAAAGCGTTGGGCAGGATCTTGCTATCCGAATCCAGCATAAAGAAATAATCGCCGCTTGATTGCAAAAATCCGTCGATCATCACTTCGCGTTTGCCTCGATTTTCCTCAAAACGCAGAATTTTAAATTTAGTATTATTCAGGTTATCCTGATGATCTTCGGCAAACGATTTTGCGACCTTGAACGCCAACGGGTCCGCGCTTCCATCGTCAAGAAATATAATCTCATGCACCGGATAGTCTAACGCCAAAACATTCTTAAATATTGATACAATCGACGCAGGGTCTTCATTAAAACAGGTAAGAATAACCGACACCTTATATTCTTTGGTAAGCTCTTTTTTGCAAGGCACATAAAACAATGCGAAAACATCTTTAATCGCTAAAAAAGCAAACATGATTCCGCCAAGGAAGTACCAATATTCCATCCTTAACGTGAACTGCCAAATTGCGAAAACGCATATCAGTATAAGCAAAATTGAAGCAATCTTTCCCAAAGGAGTAAAAGCACGATTCATCTTTTTAACTTGGGCAGGATTTATTGTTGCAGTATTTGTATCATATTTTTCATATAATTTCTTTTCTTCAATAACACCCAAAGGCATATAGACACCTCCTATGATGCTAGATTTAGGGGAGCCATACATGGACTCATTAAACATATATTTTTTACAAACATGGTTGCTTTTTACAACGCCGTGCTTTTCGCACAAATAATCGCCGGTAACGTTAAGTGCGGTCGCGTTTTTACAGGTTTCGCACCGCCCGGCGAATTCATCGAAACGGTTGTCCATTATAATCTCCAATAACGATAACCTTGCCGTTCAATTTCAGCCTTATCTAACATACTTTTCACGTCAATAATTATCTTCTCGTTATTTGGAAAATCGCCGAATAGCGCCTCTAACTTCACCACGTCTATATCTTTAAACGCGTCGTGCGCCACCGCGAACACCACGCAATCCATATCGTGCAAATCATCTAAAGACACAAGTTTTATGCCTAATTCATGCTCCGCTTCTTCCGGAGAAACTTCAGGATCAACGACATATGGGATTATATCGTAATCGCGCAAATGTTCGATTAGATCCATTACTTTCGAATTACGAATATCAGGACAATTTTCTTTAAAAGTTAACCCTAAAATCGCAACTTTTGCCTGCTTTACCGCTTTATTCGCGAGTATAAGCTGTTTGATAATGGCCTCGTCAACAAAAGCACTCATGTTTTCATTAATTCTTCTGCCGGAGAGGATTAGTTGACTGTGCTGACCTAATCTCTCTGCCTCATAGATAAGATAATGCGGGTCAACGCCTATACAATGCCCGCCGACAAGTCCCGGCGAGAAGCCAAGCGCGTTCCACTTAGTATTCATAGCGTCTACTACATCTTTCGTATCAATTCCCATTTTGTCGAACACCATGGCGAGCTCGTTCATAAAGGCAATATTAACATCCCGCTGAGAATTTTCAACCACTTTGGCGGCTTCGGCGACTTTGATGGAACCCGCCTTATGCACTCCGGCTTCCACTACTAATTCGTAGACTTTCGCGATTTCGTCCAAACTTTCCGCGTCCATCCCGGAAACAATTTTTACAATGTTTTCTACTGTATGTACATGGTCGCCGGGATTAATCCGTTCGGGAGAATAGCCGATTTTGAAATCCTCACCACATTTAAGTCCGGATGCTTTTTCCAATATAGGAATACAAATATCTTCTGTAACTCCGGGATAAACCGTGGATTCATATACAACAATAGAGCCCTTTGTAAGGTTTCGTCCAACTAATTCGCTTGCCGAAATGATATATTCCAAATCCGGCGAATTGTCGTTGGAAATTGGCGTCGGTACTGCGATTATAAGGAATTTTGATGTCTTCAACTTTGCTTCGTCAGAAGTAAATTCAACCGCACAGTTTTTGATTGCCTCGTCGCCCACTTCTTTGGTGGGGTCTATGCCCTGCTGATATGTATGCACTTTTTCTTCGTTTACGTCAAAACCTATGGTGTTTGCTTTTTTTGAAAAAGCCACGGCAAGCGGCATACCAACATAACCCAACCCAACTACCGCTAACTTTTCTTCTCTGTTTCTAAGTTTTTCATATAAATTTTTCATACGCCACACACCTTTCACATATTTATTGTGTTTATAAGTACGTTTTTCGATATACTTTTATTGCACACCTTTATTGTACAACAATTTTCACAAAAAATCAACATTTTTTCACAAAAAAGAAGCCCTGTTTGAGAGGGCTTCTTTTGATCCGGTTTTTCTACATATTTTTCTACATACTACTGCTTACCCCTTTCGGGAATCACCAACGGGAGGTGATGCGGAGATGTTGTTGATGAGGTCGGCCTTGATTATCATAATCGGAATGAGCGGGGGAAAGGAAGCTTGCCAATCCGTTTG
>WRAG01000020.1 GCA_009780345.1 Oscillospiraceae bacterium | reverse complement strand
CGAAGAAATCAACACGCTTGACTGGTCGCTGTTGGTAAATTCGATGTTCCAGACGCATGCGCAGGCGTTAGAGCAAGACTTGAACGATGATAACCAGATTAACGTTTTAGATCAATCGTTGCTTCTTAACAATTTCTTGCAAACGAGCAGGATGATCGACTGGACTACCTTGCCGTAAGGGGCGGGGTGGATAATAATTATATAACATTGGTTGCTGTGTAAAAGCTTACAATAAAACTAAGAAAACCATATTCGCATTCTACGGATATGGTTTTCTTGTTCCAAAATCATAGATGGCATGTTGAACTCTGATGTTTCGCGACTGCCGATAACATGAACGACATTTATATTTCCGCTTGTAAGAATTGCTTTATGGCTTTTTCAAGCGCGCCGCGCTTTTGGTTGCGCAAACTTTCTAAAAGCTTTTGCTCGTTCATAAAGATTCACCACCTCATGCTTAGAAAATTACCGGTATTTTCTTTTGCGCTAATATATACGTAAAAAAATTAAAAATGGTTTCAAAATTTGCAATTTAATTTTTATTTAACTGCAACGCTTTAATTGTAACCCCTTTTTCCTCTTTTGCAAAGGCAGGATTTGTAGTATAATGCAATTAGTTGAAAAATATTTTAAAAGTTTTTGCAACCTTTTGGGGTGCTGAAGGGTATTACTAGTGAAAGGGGTTGGTGATAATGAGTATTTGCCAATCGCAAGCGCGCGGCGATTGGGTAGACGAGATTGTTGATAGATATGCCGATATGGTTTATCGTATTGCGTTTACACAAACTAAAAATCAAGCCGACGCGGACGACATTTTTCAAGAAGTATTTTTGAAACTATGCAAGTCGGCGGTTTCATTTGAAACAGACGAACACATAAAGGCGTGGCTGATTAGAGTCACAATCAACGCAAGCCGAAAGTTTTTTGGATCTGGTTGGAACAAAAAAACCGTGGCGTTTCCGGAAGATTTAGTATATGAGGAAAAAGATCAATATACCGAAATTATTCCGATTGTTCAATCGTTACCCTCGAAATATCGGACAGTAATCCATCTTTTCTATTTTGAAGACATGCCGATTGCGGAGATTGCCAAAATACTAAATTTAAAAGCAACTACTATAAAATCGCAATTATCACGAGGGCGAGGGATAATAAAAAACAAATTGAAAGGAGGCTTTGAGAATGTTTGAAAAGCGATATAAAGATGAAATGCAAAAAATTTCACCCACTAAAGATTTGATTAATCAAACGAAAGCGGCAATGAGAGTTGAATTGGAAGATAAAAACCCGATTGTGCAGAAAGAAAGCCACGTTCGTACATATCGCGCGAGAAAAAGCGTTCTCATTGCCGCGATTATGGCGATACTGTTGCTATCCGCTACGGCATTTGCCGCATTGGGAGGATTTGATTGGTTTATCGCTCGTTTTAACCCCAATTTTGCAGGCGTTGTCGAACCTGTAATGTCCTATTCAGAGGAACAGGGTATTAGAATGACGATTATAGGAGCGCAAAGATTTGCCAATATGGCGATTGTGTATTTATCCGTTCAAGATGTAAGTGGGGAAAACCGATTAACAGAGCGAATAGATTTCAGCGATGGTTTCAGCGTTGGGCGAGGGATTTCTTTCGGTTATCAACGGAATTTACTTTATTTTGACAGCGTGACGAATACCGCCTATTTTGAAATAAGGATTACAGCTGACGCAAACTCACCGTTGCCCGACCCGCTAATGCTTGGCAGTTTGACAATTATCTTTGGTATGGATAGTTATCGAAACGAGCCGATGGGCATAAACCTATCCGCTATCGGTCAAGGAATTACAATCCCTGTAGCATATGAAAATATTTTTGTTAGAGGATATGGCGGCGAACAGGGCTCGGTTCTTCCTCCGAATCGAATGCTTGCCATCGGTAACCGTACTCCTTTACCTCACGGAACGAGAGGCGCTTGGCTCTCAAATATAGGCATAGTAGATGGACAGCTACACATTCAAACCAACCAATATTTTACCGCTGAATTTGGATCGAATTTTTCACTTCTCGCGCCGAACGGAGATGTAATTTATTCGCAACAAACTGTAGATGTTTGGTTGGATGCGGACGGCAACCTTATGAGTCACGGAATAGAATATCGCCCGACTTACAGAGTTGCAGAAACCATATTTGATGTAAATATCGCGAATTTATCGAATTACACTCTTGTATTTTCGGCGAATGTGCCGCGCGGCATATTTGACGGTAATTGGTGGGTTGAGGTGAACACAAGCGATGTCAGTCAACAAATGATTGCTTTAACAAACGATGTTTCTGTTGACGGAATACTCTTTGAGTTTATAACCATATCTCCGCTTGGGTTGCAAGTTATCGGAAGTTATACAGGGGAAATAGGTTTTAGACTTAGCGAACTTTCGGTTAAAGTTGAAACGTCAGATGGCGTTATCACCCTAAGCGGCGGAGGCGGAAGATTTGGCAATCAAACATTTAACGCCTCTTGGGATTCAGATTTACAACTTAATATTACAACGGTCACAGCAATTATTGTAAATGACCTTCGTATAGAAGTATATTAAAATATTTAAAAATTTTGAAAGGATTGATATTTTATGAAAAGATTTATAGCAGGATTAGTAGTTGGAGCAATGATTTTTGGCTCAATCGCGGCTTTGGCCGTAAATACATTGGTGGCGCACCAAACCGATTTCACAATTTACGTTGACGGAGCGCGTTTAGAAATTGATACGCCCGTTGTGACTATCGAGGGTAGAACATATTTGCCTGCGAGAGCGTTAGGCGAAGCATTGGGCATGATAGTTACGTGGGACGAAGCAGAGCGCCAAGTGAGATTGACTTCAAACGGTATCGGGCTTATACGAGTGGAAGAAGGCGCTTCGTTTTGGGGCGACGACGTGATTGTTGATGAATACAGAAACGAGCCGATGGGTATAGACTTGTCCACTATCGGTCAAGGTAATACAATTCCTCTTGCGGCAGAAAATATTTGGGTTAGAGGATACGGCGGTGAACCCGGTTCGGTTCTTCCTCCAAGAGAAATACTTGCTTTCGGTGACCGCACTCCATTGCCTCACGGAACGAGTGGTGCTTGGCTTTCAAATATTGGTATAGTAAACGGACAGTTGCGTATTCAAAATCTTCAGTATTTTAGCATAGAATTTGGTACGACTTTTGCACTAATCGCACCGAACGGAGATGTAATTTATCCATATCACACGGTTGATGTTTGGTTGAACAGCGATTTGAGTTTTATTCCGGCAGGAGGTTTGGAATATCCGAATCGACCGACTTACAGAGTTACAGAAACTATTTTTGCCGTAAATGTTGCTAATTTAGCGAATTATACGCTTGTGTTTGACGCAAACATACCGCGGCATTATAGGTAGAGCACAAAAATCTCAAATATTATCGATTAGTTAAACCGGAAAAATAATAACTCATATTCTAAAAAGCAGCGGAGGGCAAATCCTCCGCTGCTTTTTGATATCGGAAGATTAAATTGCATTTTTCTATAAAATATGATAAAATAAGATGCAATTAAAACAATAATTAAAGGAATTGATATGGAATGATAAGAAAATTTGCGGCTATTTTATTAATGTTTATTATGTTTGTTTCTGTTTGCGTGCTGCCGGCGTCAGCAAATAATACTATAGGCAACAACTGTTTTGAAATAAATATTTTAACTTCTACGTTAGGCGAGCCTATCGGAATGCAAGGCTTTGTCGGCGATTACGTCATAACCGATTTTAATGAACAGGTTGAAATTTATGTTCAATTCGCAACTCCGCCCGCCGTTGCTTTGCGCCTTATGCAAGAGCGCGGAATTTCGCATAATCTTCCTCGAGGAAGATTGGCTGACTCTTTTGAGCAACAAGCATTATCAGCGCACGATGTGTTTCAACAGCAGTTGGCACAAATTCCAATGCCACGTTCATTAAGTAGTGAAATTGAGATAATTGACGAGCATTATAGCCTGTTTAACGGCGTACTTATGAGTGTTCCCGGAAATATGGTGGAAATGATTGCTGAGTTGCCCGAAGTTTACGGAGTGTTTCCGAATGCAATGTTTCACGTTTTGCCGTATGAGCAAGTCGCATACGAATATTATGCTTACGAAGTTAACGTTTATGTCGAAAACATTTACGCGACAACAGAGTCGTTCGTTGTAAATTCTGAGTTTATGCTAGAAGTTCGTGAGCTTTTTGATACCGATTATATTCACAATGAAATGGGAATTACCGGAGCCGGCGTGCGAGTTGCCGTATTGGATACAGGGATTCAGCATGACCATCCGGAATTTGTAAGATTTCAAGACGAAACCGGCCGCATACGCGGTTGGCAACGGGGCAATAATTCGATTTCAACCAATACAAGTCTCCGCCACGGCATAAGAGCGCATGGAACCGCTGTTTCGGGCTCGATTGTTGCCGTTGCTCCGGGGGTGGAACTTTGGAACTACCGTGTAAATATTTCAGGGGTCGGCGGTTTAAGCACTCTTGCGGCGGTTGAAGCGGCGCACGCGGACAGAATGGATATAATGAACCTAAGTTTCGGCGAAATGTTCTCGTTTGGTCCGTTCACCTCGCACAGGCCGATGTTTAGCGCGGTAAACCTGGCGGTTTTAGACGGAATTATCGTCGTGGTAAGTGCCGGTAACGATGGATGGCTCGGAATGTTTAGCGTTAGCGCGCCCGCGACAAGTTCGCTTGTGATTTCGGTTGGAGCGGGAACTTCAGGCGGGCGAGGAGAAACGCTTGACGCGCTTGCAAGTTTTTCGTCAAGAGGTCCTTTAGAGGAAACGTTTCATATTAAACCTAATATCGTTGCGCCCGGGGTTCAGGTTTATACAACGGATATTTACAGTAGATACAGACCGGTAGACGGAACATCTTTTTCGGCGCCTGTAATTGCTGCCGTTGCCGCGTTGCTGCTAGAACAATCCCCGGACGCAACGCCGTTCGAAATCAAAGCAAGAATAATGAATACCGCTCGTCCGCTTGAAATTCTTGAATACAACAATCCGTTCTTCGTTGGTGCCGGATTTGTTGACCCACTTGCGGCACTTTTGAGTGAAACACTTGTAACGACTGAATATTATGTTCCGCTTACCGCAATTCGTGAAGATCCGTGGGAATTGCAAACAATGGCTTCATTAAGTTTCGGTCACGCAAATCCGGATGAACAAGCAAAAACGGCGGCAATCCCAATAACAATCGCAAATAACGGCGATGTTGCAAAAACATATATCATTGATTACGAATTTACCACCAATCCGCACGGCGGCGCGGGAATAGAATTTTCACAAACTTTGATAACGGTTGAATCGGGTGAAACTGCCGAATTTACTGCCGCCGTTACTTTCGACAAATACGCAAGCGGGTATATTCGAGGTTACGTTCATATTAAAATCGACGCAAATATAATTGCGCGAGTGCCGTTCGGAGTTGTCACTCCGTTTTTGTCAAGTGATTTGTTGGCATACGGACAGTTTCCGGCGGCAGATTGGAACGAATCCGGCGCCGAATGGGTGCTGCACGGAGATGGACGTTTTGTAGTTGAAAGTGGATTGATTGGATTATGTGATGAGGAATTCCCTTCATATTTTGCTTACCTTCGTTATATTCGGCGAATTATTTTTACAGGACCCATTGTTACAGGAGATTCCTTAGAGGGACTTTTCTTTGGAATGGAAAATTTGATATCAATAACAGGGCTGGAACATTTTGATACAAGCGAAACAACGAATATGTCTACGATGTTCGGGCTTTCGCCAAGTTTGATTTCTGTTGATTTATCAAGTTGGGATGTCAGCAATGTGACCACCATGGAATGGATGTTTTCGTTTGCTGAAAATTTGACGAGTGTTTATGTATCGGGCTGGGATACAGGCAATGTAATAGATATGAACAGCATGTTTTTGTTTGCGAATAGTTTAGAATATTTGGATGTGTCAGGCTGGGATACCGGAAACGTGACTGATATGGGCAATATGTTTTGGGGCGCAAGGAATTTAACAAAACTCGATGTGTCGAATTGGAATATCAGCAATGTAACAACTATGTTCTCGATGTTCTCGGATACAGGCTTAACAAGTCTTGATTTATCAAATTGGGACGTTCGAAATGTGCAGGATTTCGGAGCGATATTCGCCAACTCAACTGAATTAGCGTCATTAGACATGTCAAATTGGGAGGTTTGTATCGATTCTAGATGGACAGATGCTTTTGCGCGGAATTATTCTTTGCGAAAAATGACGTTGAGCGAAAGTTTTCACAGAAGTGCATTGTCGGGGCTGTCTGCTGTACCGGACAACTATCGATTTACAGGTTATTGGCAAAATGTCGGCACAGGAACGGTCGAAAACCCTCAAGGCGAGTTTGAGTTTAAATCTAGCGGGTTAATGACAAGCTTTGACGGCAAAACCATGGAAGACACTTGGGTTTGGCAACCCGTTAACCGTTCGCCTATGCCGCCCAACCTTTCTATTCACAATAATTATATAATAAGAAATATTGACATAACAGACAATGGAATTTCTTTTAGCATAACAAATTTGAATAATGCACGGCAAAAATTACACTTTATTGCGGCGAAATATGATGACGACGGAGTGTTGCAACAGGTTGAAGTGATAAGAATTCGAGTTCCTCAAAATTTTAGTGTAAGAAGAATTCGTATTCCCGAATGGTTTGATATAAACGATGAAAATTCGAAGATTATGTTATGGGAAGCCGGAACTATAGCTCCGATAATAATGCCGGTTTCAAGCGAGTTATAAAAATGAAAATTTAACAGCAATATGCGGTAGTGAAACAGAATGAAAATAAGTCTTGAAAAGCTGCAAGAACGATGTCCCCTATTCAAGAATATAGTGGTTATATTGATGACTTTACAAATCGTGAGGGGGATATCTTAATGATTAAAACAACAACCGCAAGAAAGGCTCTCGCATTATTGCTAACTATGGCAATAATCCTCGCAACGTCGTTGACGGCAATGGCGTCAACGTTAGGATATTGGGAAAAATATGATGTAGACGATAGATTTGGTGGCTCGAGTAACCGCGAAAATCTTTTCGGATTCGAAATCATTCTGACATCGAACGATTTTTCAGGCGTATCAGGCGAACTTTCTTTCAATGATGATGGTGGAGCTAACATGCCGATTACATTTGACTTTATGGGCGGCGGAGACAGTGTCGTTACTGATAATGGCGACGGAACCGCCACAGTTCGTTATTTAAGCGAAACGCCAATTTATAGTAATGCGTTGAATTGGACGTATTTCGACTTACATATAATAATTAACTCAGGCGAATTTAGCTGGACAACCCTCACGTTTTTTGGGGAAAGTGGCGAATCAATTGCCGAATTTGTTGTGGCGGAGTTTAACTATTTCGGTCCTGCTGACCCCGGATTTGGAGAGCTGATCGTTAACGGAACTTCCTATGATGATTATTTTGCCGCGCAAGACGCGGTGTATATCCTGCTTCAAACTGAAGATGTTACGGTCGAGGGCGAGTGGTTCGGCGTAGCTTATCCGTTTATGTTGGATATTCCGTCAAACAGAACGGTGACGTGGGAAACGACACAATTTTCCGGCTCTCCCGGTTGGCATAATGCGCTGATACAGCTTACAGGAAGCGGAACTTTTATATTTGACGGCGAAATTGATGTTTATAACGGCATTGGCATAAAAGGCAGCGGAGATATAATAATCAACGGCGGACTTATCGAGGTAAATGACGGTTGGGCGGCTATCGAAAATAGTAATGGCACCGTCACCATGAACGGCGGTCAAATTGCAACGAATGATTTGATGCATAAAACCATTGATGCAGGTGATAACAGCAGCGTAACAATGACAGGCGGTCAAATTATAAACAACAATTGGCACGGCGTTACCGACGGTCCCGCCGATATAAGCGGCGGCGTGATTTTCTCTTACGGAAACAACATTTACGACATTTTTGCGGACAATCCGGCTATCTCGGGGAACGCTATAATTATCTTATGGAACGGTAAAGCATTAAATTGGTATCCGGCGGGCGCAACCGTCACCGTAAATGATGATATGGACGTAATAACGTATTCATATGGCGGAAACAGCGGAACAATTCCGGTAATTCTCACTCCGATTGGCCAAGGCTTTGGAACATTAATTATCAACGGAGACGAATACTCGGATTACATGGAAGCGCAAAATTCTATGAATACTCTATTGGAAACTGAGGACGTCACGGTTAGGGGATATTGGGAAGACGCAAACGAGTCGTTTAGAATAGATATTCCGACCGACAGAGCGGTATTTTGGGAAGCAGAGATTTCCGGAAATCCCGGTCAATGGGCGGGATTGATAGAGATTTCCGGCGAAGGGACTTTCCAACTAAACGAATTTGGCAAAATTGCCGTTTTCGGTATGGATGCCAAAGGTATTCAAGGCGACGGCGATATAATAATTAATGGCGGAAGTGTTATCGCTAGTTCCGGCTGCGAATCTGCTATCCAAAGTTGGAACGGCTCGGTAACAATTATCGACGGCAGAGTTGAGGCTGATGGATTAAGATATTATGCCGTTGTAATCGGCAGTAACAGCAGCTTAACAATGACGGGCGGGCAAATTATAAACCACGAAGATAACCGTGTTATTTACGGCTCTGCCGATATAAGCGGCGGCGTAGTTTTCTCTTACGCAAGCAGTATGGATGATATGTTCGGCGAAACTCCAAATTTTAATACCCCGACAGGTAACGGAATCATCATTTGGTGGAACGGCAATGCGTTGAATTGGACGCCGCCGCAAGCGGAAGTTAACATTGTCGGCGATGCAATTGAATATTCATACGATGGAAATGAAGGCTGGTTTTACATAGACTTTTCATTAAGCGACGATTTTACCAAAGGTTATCTTATCGTTAACGGCGAGAAATTTTACAGTTTGAGAGATGCCGAAAATGAAATAAGATATTTATTGCAGGATGAAGAAGATGTTTTGGTCGAGGGCGAAATGTGGTGCAAAAACGTGCCCGCTTTAGATATTACAATTCCGCTCGGCAGAACTGTAGAGTGGCAAGCTAATCTAACCACTTTCGGTGATATAGATGTTGTTATTTTACGCGGCGAAGGAACATTTCATATGACCGGCGGACTTATTTCGCAAGATTATTCGAATGCTGATGATGCGATTTGGATGGCAAGCTATGATGTTAAACTTATCATCGATGGCGGAATTGTAAGTTCAATCGGACCTTACGCGATTTGGAGCGGCGTTGATATGGAAATCAAAAGCGGCGCAGTGTTCGGCATTGGTGAAAGCGAAAGAGAAATTTTCCGCGGTGGCAGTTATACGCTTAGCGGCAATGGCATAATTATCTGGTGGGACGGCGACACTTTGGATTGGACGCCGGCGCAAGCGTCCGTCAACATAAACGGCAATATGATAGAGTTTTCGTATAATGGCAACGTGGGCTCGTTCCCTGTAAGCCTATTCGCCGCGGACGTTACGGAAATTTTGTCTGTCGCCCCTGATTTTGGCAACGACACGATATCAATAGATTTGAGCCGCGATTTAAAAGGCGAAGAGGTTTTATTCGTCACAATTTGGAGCGACGACGTAATGTTGGAATATCAAATGATGATACAAGGCGATGATTTATATAATATCAACTTCAGCAGGCTTCAAGAAATGAACGAAATCAGGGTTATGTGGTGGCAAAATACAATAACTATGAGGCCCCTATGTGAAGTGTATGAAGTGCCTTTGTTGTAATGATACAAATCCATAAAAGCCTGCAACCATTACGGTTGCAGGCTTTATTTATGCATTTAAATTCGGTGTTATAGATTCCAAAACTATATTTTTTAATTGTTCATTTGTGTAAAACAAACAATTTTCGCGCCAACTATTGACTAAAATTGTATAATTGTGTATATTTAATGTAATTCAAGTAGGTGAATCAAAACAGGCGTAAAATCAAAATCAGAAAGGGGGGTCGTAGAATTTATGCGAAGCAATATCATTGAAACAGCGATATTATATCGCATCTAAATAGCACATAGTACGCCGATGGTAACGCAAAAGTAATTACTACCTAAGAAAAATAAAAAAAGAGGAGAGAGAGTTTAATGAAAAAGTTTTTAATTATTTTAGTGGTTTTAGCAATGTTGCTCACATCGTTAGTCAGCGTTTCAGCAACGTCAGTTAGTACAGTTCCACAAGGCTATGTCGGTATGGCGGCACACTATCGTATTGTAAATAACGACTTAATCGCTCTTGACTTCTACGTCTATGGTGATCACGATACGGCCCCTATAATAGGGAACACATGGGCGTTTGGTTTTAAGTTTGATGAAAATGTGCTGATACCTGCTATGAGCAATGGCACGGCAATGCCTTGGTTAGTTGTAACTCCGGGGCTGATAGGTGCGGTTGACGGCACCGGAACGCATTCGAATCAATCTAATTTTGGCGGAATGGGTTGGGTGGGAACTTTGATGAGATTCCCATTTGCAGATGGTCATAGAATTACTGTTTCTATGACGATCAATCAGGAAATATTGAATTTTTATAATAACTCAGGTAGTGGTTATATTCGTCAGGTTGCGAACCCGAATACAGGTTTTAACAGGTGGGCTTTTGTTCCGTCCGAGAGGGGCACGCATCTGTTTTCACTATACTTCAGAATCGCAGACGGGTACACTACTGCAGATATTTTTCAAGATTTATTCAGAATATATGGTTTCGGAAGCGACGCGCCAAACGGAGCCTCTTTCATTGACGGAGGACATATTGTAAACGAGAATTTCATATGGGTAGACTTCCCGCAAAGAGTCCCACCGGGCTATGTTGGTATGGCGGGTAAATATCGCGTTGTAAATAATAATACGGTAGCAATTGATGTCTACGTCTATGGTTGCCACGATACGACGCCTATAATGGGCAACTTCTGGGGATTTGGTTTTAGATTTGACGAAACCAGGTTAAGGGCAGTCCGAAGAGACGGTCTGCCAACGATCGGGTTTCCAATAAGTCCGGCAACGGTCGGCGCGATTGACGGCACCGGAATGTTTTCAGATCAACCTAATACTGCGCCGGGAATAGGATGGCTAAGAAGCGTAACAAGCGTCCGATATTCAGGTGGTCACAGGCTTTCTTTTGATTTGCATATCCATAATGGCACAATGGAATTTTACAGGGATTCAGGAAGCGGCTACATTCGCAATATTCCGATTTCAAATAATTTTTATCGATGGAATTTTGTTCCGTCCGCACAAGGCACACATCTGTTTTCGCTATACTTCAGAATCGCAGACGGGTATAATCTTGATGACATTTCACAAAGCAGCTTCTCATTGATGCCTACCTCTGCAACATATGCGCGTAACGGAGCGGCTTTTCTTAATCAAAGTGAAATTATAAATGAAAATTTCATGTGGCTGTTCTAAGTTAATTTAACTTTGAAGTTATCTCTTGGAATACGACCAAAATATAATAGCGGTACTTATATGACATTCTTTTAATAAGTAATGTTTAGCATAATAAAGCACTCTAAAATATAGAGTGCTTTATTTTATGCCGTCGCCGGGAAATTAGGAGTGGTGTTAACTGAATCTTTCTTCAATTATAATATATTAGTGAAAATCAACAAAAAATATAAAAAAAGCCTTGCTTTTTCGGAAAATTTGTAGTATACTTTTCTTTACATATATTATTGTGGAAATTTATTTGTTTTTTGTCCTATTTCCGAGAAAAAAAGCGGTTATTATATGTAAGGATATTTTTTGGTAAATTTAAACTTCTTAAAGGGGGAGAAAATTATGAAAAAATTGTTTGCATTGGTGCTTGTGCTTGCAATGATGGTAACGATGTTGCCTATCGTTGCAACGGGAGGAGCTGTCGGAGCGCCGGCCGGAGGAGGGCTTTCAATTTTAGTTGAAGCTGACTTTAACTTCGGCACGATGGAATTTGGAGAGGCGCCGCCGCCGGCAAGACCTATCAGAATTACGAATACGGGGAATGCTCCCATTATGGCAGGTGCGATGTTTTATTGGATACATTGGCTTGACGTAATAAATGCTACCCCGCCTAACACTCCGCATAGAGGGAACTTAGGTCGTTTTAACATGTGGGAAACAATACAACCCGGGCAATTTAGGGTTTGGTATGTTCGTCCGCAGGCTGGCTTGCCGGCCGGAACTTACAAAAGTTGGGGTTGGGCAGAGGCGATACAAAGCTTGAGTGGTGGGGCTTTTGCGCAAGAATCGATAGAAGTTTCTTTGACCGTGACGGGGCCGGATTTTTCTGATATTGACCGTTCTTATGTGGTTGCGGATTCTCTTGTGGGGATTGACTTTTTAGCTACTACGTCGTGGAGTTTTCAAGACGGATTTTGGGTGCCTGTCCCTGAGCCGAACACGTTGATGGGTTCGCTTAGTAATCATAATGCAGTAATTGATGGTCGTGCAAGCGGACCGATTGTAAATCAAGGCGATCGAGACAGACACAGAACATTCTTTATGGCATTTGACGCAAATGAAATCAGAAATAACATAAGTAATATAGGCGAAATTACACTCGGTCTTCACTCTACGGGTGACCAAGGCGCTAACCGCCAGCACAGTTGGTTTAATGTGTATATGCTTACTCCCGAGTTGGCGGCGTCGATTAACAGAGATGATATTCCGACTTACGGTGCGGCATATGATTTGGGATTAGTTCATTATCGCCAAAACTTGGTGTGGTCGCGTCCGACTGCTTTGTTACATAGTACAAGAGTTGAATCGCCCGATATTTTGCCGCAAATACTTCAATATTTAGCGCTTAATCCAAATGCGGAAACGATTGGATTTAAAGTTCGGGGAACTAATCAAACCGCGGCCTTCCATAATCATTTAAATACAAATGTTGATATGAACGCTACTCCGCTTGCGCCGCATTTGAGGATTGTTGAAGGCGTTGGCGGGCCATTGCCGACACCGTGTCCGTGGTGCGGCGGGTTTGATGATTGTGACCCGGCAATATGCGAGGACTGTGGCAGACAAATTTGTGATTGCCGGTGTGCGCCGCCTTGTCTTATTCCCGGCGGAGTTATTATGACATCAAACGTTGTAGGAATTGACTGGGCGAACGCGAGAGAGAATACGCCGAGCACGCATCTTGCAGTATTTGACGGAAGAATTCAACACGGCGGCGGAGCGGGGCACATTAATCTTCCGCATTTGCCGAACCGTCACAGATTGTTCTTTATGAACTTCGATATTTCTGACGTTGATGTTGACACTTTGGACGAAGTTAGATTGAACCTTGCGGTTAACCACGCGGCTTATAACGATCCGAGCAGATTTAATATGTATATGCTTCCGTACCACCTTGCGGAAAGAATTAATCACGCTGACATTCCGAATTATGGCGCGGCGTATAACTTAGGATTAATTTCTTATCGTCAAAATATGGTATGGTCATACGCGATGAACTTAACCACTTCTCGCGGTTCGAGAATCGAATCGGTTGACCTTTTGCCGGCGATTCAACAGTTTTTAGAGGAAAATCCGGAAGCGACAACTATCGGGTTCAAAGTTTGGGGAATCCAAGGCGCGGGAGTTTTCCAAAACGCGACAAATACAGGCGTTGATGACAACGGCGTTCCGTTTGCGCCGCATTTGAGATTAGTTATAGGCGATGGTGGAGGAGATGAGCCGTGCCCGTGGTGCGGAAATGAAGAAGGTTGCCCGATGGAGTTTTGCCGTGACTGTGGAAGAGGCGTTTGCGATTGTCAGTGTGAGCCGTATGCTCCGATCGGAAGTATTATTTTCACATATCCGTCAGGAAACAACGGTTTCCCCGAGTTTATTAATCCGCAAATCGGAAATACCACTAATTTGGGAATAAACTTTGTTATTAACGATGTTGATTTCGACAGAGTTGCTGTTCAATGGATGAGAAACGGCGAACCGTTCGGCGACATGACTGATGTAGCTATGAACGGCAGAAACGGAAGTCCGCGCTTGACTTTGGTTGATGTTCACCCTGATTTACATGACGGCGGTTGGAGTATGGCGGTTTATGTTTTTGACGCTAATACTGACGCGGTTGTGTTGCGCGATGTTAGCCGAACGGCGACATTAACGGTTCGTGACTTAGTTCGCGGTGACGTTACGGGTGACGGAAGTATTTCAATGGAAGGGCTTTTGATGCTTGGAATGTACCTAACCGGTCAAGGAGTAGAAATAAACCCTGACGGCGCAATGGTTACGGCGGAATCAATTGACGAGCAAAGAGTTCGCACGGCTGACCTTGTAATGCTTGCAAGATTCCTTGCGGGACATGATGTGATTTTGGGCGAAGGCGAATAGCAGGCGGGGCCTGCACCACATTGCGCCGCGAGGCATGAAATTTTGTATAATTTGAAAAAATACTTAAAATAAAGAGTGTTGCGCGAAAATTTCGCGCAACACTCTTTAGACCTTTCCCGAAATTTAGCGCGGCACATTTGCGGTAAATTTTTGACGTTTTAAATTTGTTCACCGCCTTAAATACATAAAGTATTTGCGGGGATTCTCAAACTTTAAAACGCCTAAAAATTCCCTCACAAATCTGCTCGCGCTAAATTTCGGGAAAGGTCTAGTATATTACGGTGTATTTAGGCATATTTAGGAGAATGATTATGACTTTACGAAAAATTTTAAGCATATTGATTTGCGCGGTGATTTTGGTTTCGGTTTCGAGCATTGCGGTTTTTGCCGACGACGGAATTGTTGTAAATATTGAACAAATAACTGCCGCCGAACCGGGCGAAGTTGTGACTATTACGGTTTCGCTTGATCAGAATCCGGGATTGGCGGGAATAAGGTTTGATATTGAATACGACGATACGCGGTTAGAGCTTTTGGGCGCCACACAAGGCGACGTTCTGCCGTGGCTCGATCTTTTCGGAGATTTGTCCAATATTTCAAGTCCGTTCAGACCATTATGGTTCGGCGTGGTTAGCGATGATTCAACAGGTGTTTTGCTTTATTTAGAGTTCCGCGTTTTAGCCGACGCGCAAAGCGGTTTGGCGGAGATTACCGCTGACAATATCGACGCGAATTGTCTTGACGGCGCTTCGATTAGAAATTGGACGGTAAACAGCGGCGGAATTTATGTTGTAAACGGTTATGAACCGAACGACGGCAATGGCGATAACGGCGGCAATGGAAATGGAAGCGAAAACGGCAACGATAACGGCGCAACACCGCCAAGACCGCCGATGCCACCACAACCGCCGCTTCCACCAAGACCGCCTGATTTCCCGAATGGACCGTGGCCGCATAACCCTGAAGCCGAACTGCATTTTACACCTTTACCGTTTGACGCGGCGGGGCATTGGAGCGAGGATTATATTCGGTATGTTATTGATTGGGGAGTTATGGCGGGATATCCCGACGGAACTTTTCAACCGAACGGTTCGATTACGCGTGCGGAGTTTTCCGCGGCGTTTGGGAGGCTTTTGTTTGGATCGGAAATGATTGTAACTTTTAACAATTTAGGGGAATATTTTTATGACACAGTCGACCATTGGGCGGAGGCATATATCAACATAATGGCGCATTTTGAAATTGTCAACGGTGTCGGCGATAATTTGTTCGCGCCCGGCGTTTTGATAACACGCGAGCAAATTGGGTTGATTTTATATCGCAGTTTCGGAGAAGCGGTTGACTTGATAATGGATAGAGAATATGTTCCGCAAAATACCGCGAAGCGCGGCGAAATCGCGGCGATTTTAATAAGACTTCACGTTTTCACGCTTTATTTAAGCGAATAAAAGGAGTTTTTACGAATGAAAAGACGGTTAATGCTCATTTTAATATTTGTTCTTACGCTTGCGCCGATTCATTCGACGCAGGTTGTTGTTGCGGGCGAAAATGGCACGATAAGTGCGAGCGAGCTGCCCGACAGAACGCTTCAGCGTGGCGAAGAATTTTCAATTACCTTAAGTATTGCGGGCAACACGGGTTTCGCAGCGTTGCCTCTCAGAATTTTTGTGCCTGATGGATTGGAATTAATAAGGTTAGAGCTTGGACACGCCAACTTGGGCGGCGCGTCATTTAGAACGGGACCTCAAGATTGGGTTCCTGAGCAATATTCTTTATTCGGATATTTTGAAAATCCGATAGTCGGTCCTATACATGCGTTCGCGAGTTGGGGAAGAATGTCAAACTTTACGGTTCTAAACACAGATTTAGTAACGCTTACATTCCGAGTGTCAGCAACTGCGGAAAATATGACCACGGATGAAATAAATATGGCTTTTGCAACCGGTGTCGGTGCAGATGTTCCGCGCGCGATTATTCCCGGCGCTTCGGTTCCTTTGGATATTACGCTTACGAACGGCGGAAATATCGGCGCGGTTACAATTAAATCGCCGCTGCTTCCGATTCACAACGGATTTACTGTGCCTTATATTGCTTTAACGAATGACGGGCGAATTTCGTTTGATCTGATGAATAATACGAATCAGTCGCGCTCTGTAATACTTATCGCTGCAAGGTTTGACGGTGAAATGCTTATATCGGCGCAGGAAGTTGAGCGGTGAGAAGATATTCCGCCGCAAGGGATTATAGGCATGAGAGAATTCCAACATCCCGATTGGGGTGAAGGCGCGCGGTTTTTCCTGTGGGAAGCCGGAACGATGGCGCCGATCTTGAAATAAAAAATGTTGAAAATAAGGAAATATACTAAAATACCTATTGATATCCGAACCCAAAAGGTTCAGAAATCAATAGGTATTTCTTTATGGTTAGGCTGTTTTACACCACTTTCGAACCACCCCAATAAAATTAATGGTTTACAGGCTTTTAACAAGTGATGTTTAGTATAAAACCGTTCATTTTCAAAATAATCACAGGCACATGCCGTACGCCGCCGAAAAGACTCGATTTGCACGGCAAGGACAACAAACCGCGCAAACCCCTGCGGTATTTTTAATGTCCTATTTCAGAAATCTTGTCCCCAATGTAGATTGCAAAGAGGTTGTATTTGTAAATCAATTGAGACACTGTCATGGGGGAATTCCTATGAAAAAACGAACGAAGAAATATATTAATATAATACTTGTCATCTGCATGATTGTAATACTTATTCCGCTCGGAACTTCATCGTTAATCACTTTGTCTTCGGGAGCGGTATTTATGGTTTCGGCGGGAAACAATCATACGCTTATGATACGGAACGACGGCACGCTTTGGGCGTGGGGCGGTAACGCCAACGGCAGGCTGGGCAACGGAAATACAAACAACAGCGCGGTAATGATCACGCCGAACGGTCCTGCCGGCCCATGGATTTGGGTATCGGCGGGCGGACATCATTCGCTCGCTGTTTTGAATGACGGCACTCTTTGGTCGTGGGGCTATAACGGACAAAATCAGCTTGGACGCTCGGGGGATAACACCGTTCCTATGCAAGTTGGTAGTGACACGAACTGGATTGCCGTTGCGGCGGGTTCGGTTCACTCGCTCGCACTTAAGAGCGACGGCTCCCTTTGGTCGTGGGGCTATAACGGGCAAGGGCAGCTCGGACGGTCGGGCGATAACACCGTTCCTATGCAAGTCGGCACCGATTACAACTGGGAAAGCGTTGCGGGGGGCGGGTTTTGGTCAGGATACGCGCCCGGATATGACGGCGGGCACACTTTGGCAATTAAACAAGACGGCAGCCTTTGGGCTTGGGGATTCAATGCTTCAGGACAGCTTGGACAACAAAATAGCACCAGCAACCTAAGCGTTCCTACACAGGTTGGCACATACAACGACTGGGTAAGTGTGTCGGCAGGATGTTATCACTCCGCGGGGATTCGCGGAACTCGCAACGGCGCCACAATATCAGATCACAGCGGCTCGCTTTGGACGTGGGGCGGCAACGGGCAATATCAGCTTGGAAACGGCAACACAAGCAACAGCACCGTACCCGTGCAAATCGGCGCGGGAAGCAATTGGATCGACGTATCAGGGGCGCAAACACACACCATGGCGGTTACGGCGGACGGACATCTCTATGGCTGGGGAACGGACACAGAGGGTTGGTGTGGCCTCGGCGCGACAAACTCGAATGTTACTTACACTACTCCGCAACAAGTCAACAATGATACGAACTGGATCAAAGTGTCAGCTGGTTGGTATCACTCGGCGGCAGTCAAAGCGGACGGAAGTCTTTGGATGATGGGAAGTAACGGCGTGCTTCAAATCGGTAACGGCGACACAAACACGGGCGATTACGTCAATGTTCCAAGCGTGATTTTGCGCACCATCGCCATTTATGCCCAACCCGAAGACGCCATGATTGCCGCGGGGCAATCCGCCGCCGAGACAATATCGGTAGACGCGAGGGAAACATTAGGTGCGAGCGTTGTATATCAATGGTATCAAGCCACCGACGTTAACCGCACGAATCCGATTGCGATTAGCGGCGCGATTGGCGCTACATTTACCATTCCAACTAACCTTACAGAGGGAACATATTTTTACTACGTAGTAATCAGCGACCCCAGTGGCGTTGCGGCGTCGATCACATCAAACGTTGCAACGGTGATGGTGTGGCAGGCGGTTATCGAAATTACGCAAACGCTGGAAGCTCCCGCCAATGAGAACGAAAGTTTTGTATTTCAGATTGAATCGGACGGCGGCAACATCTTTTACGCCACAATCCTTATCGGAGCGGGTAACACAACCGCAAGCCAAGGGGTTTCAATCAACGATTTAGGCACATATACCGTAACCGCGATGGAAAACAACTGGCGGTATCAACTAATCGCTTCTTCCGAAGCGGTTGTCACGGTAAATATTAGCAATTCCGATACGACAAGTCCCGTAGAGGTGACGTTTATCAGCGAAAATACGAATTCAACCGCTTTAAGCGGCAAAGATCGTATTGTAAACACTATGATTACGGGTTTGAGCAGCCCGACACCTTAAAGGAGAGTGCGATTATGAAAAAAAGTTTAACAATTATCGGCAAAGTTGTTTCATGGATTGTGATTTTGGCTTTGATCGCGGCGATTGCGATGGTAATTATTCCACAATTTAGAGGAATACGGATGTATACTATTCGTACGGGTTCTATGCTACCGACTTACGGCGTGGGTGATTTGATTTACGTTAGGCCGACCAGCTTTGACGACATTCGGGTGGATGACAGCATTACATACGCCATTAACTCTCAGGGTACAATTGTTACCCACCGAGTAATCGGAATTGACGCCGAAAATCGTGCGTTTTTAACGCAAGGAGATAACAATCCTAACCCCGACGCTCGACCAATCAGCTATAACAACGTAATCGGCGTGGTGGCGTTCTCCGTACCCAGATTAGGACTGGCTCTTATGCCGCTTACAACGTTTCACGGTCAGGTCGCCGTTATTTGCGCAATATTGATTTTCATAATACTTATGAATTTGATTTCCTACTTAAAGAGAAACAAAGTGAGTGATGAATGTGAAAATTATCTTTAAAAAGAGAATATTGTTTCTAGGTTCAAGGGTAAGCCTCGGCGTTTTGGTAACATACGGCGTTCTTATTTTCACGTTGCTTACCGTTGCGGCGGCGACGTTTTTCTCAGCGGTTGCGAATCCCGTGTCCAACAGCTTTACATTCGCCGATGATTCCGACGTGAACGTTTACATCGTCGACGAGCTTGGGCAGAAGCCCGCTCCCGACGGAGTAGTTTTGTGGGGCGCGAATACGAAGTATGTTGCTTTGCAATTAGGTGCCGACGGTTTTGAAGTTGACGCTTATGTCCGAGTTATGCTTGTGCCGGTTGTATACAATGCCGACGGCAGCGTTGCCGCCGTCAATATGGGCGATATCACCGTTCCGCCGAGCAGCACGGCAAGCACGTGGCAGCTTGGCGACCTAACAATCTATCTAAACGCGAATTGGAGCAGTTATTGGAACTTCAGCGACGATTTCTTTTACTACAACAACCCGCTAAGTCGCGGGCAAACCACTCTTAACCTATTCCAAGGCGCAACGCTTGACAACAGCTCGGGAAATTATGACGGCAAAACATTTACAATCGAAGTGCTTGCCGACGCGATAGATGTCGCCGACGCGTCAGAGTGGGGATTATCTGTCCCCTAATTCATTTCAATTACGGTTATATTAACATGAAAATAAAAAAAGATTGTCTAACACATCCAAACAAAGGAGGAACTAAAGATGACGAAAACGAGAATGAAAAAGAAAAATTTGATTAGCATACTATCGCTAATCCTGGTGGCTGCCTTGGCGATTGCCGGAACCTTGGCGCTTTTCACCGCCACCGACGTAAGAGAAAACACATTTACCTTTACAACCGACGGAGTAATCACCATCGCAATTGAAGAGCCGGCATGGGATGCCACAGGCGAAACGAGCGCGACAAATATCAACTTAGTAGCTAACGGAGACCAGGCTATCGACAAAGATCCGGTGGTTAGAAACACGACAACTGAGGGAGCTATTGACGTTTATACGGCGGTGCGTCTTACTTGGGTATTCGGCGACGGCACGGTAATGAGCGATCAACAAGTTAACGATCTTCAAGCGTATATTACGTTTAGCGGACTTAATATTGTCAGCGATCTTGTATCCCCTGCGGATTGGGATGGTTTGGACGCAGGATTAGGAACCTTTATCGCCGACACAACTACGCCTGCACCCGCAACCGCGGTTTCAACTTACTTTTATACCGGTGGAGCCAGTAACGGAGCGGTTGCGCCGACAGTAGCTACAACCGAGCTGTTTTCCGGCCTTACAATTTCGGAAAATCTAGTCGGAACACAAATATTCAGAGATGTTGTCGCGGGCGGTGGATTTAATATTAAAATTGAGGCCGCGGCGGTTGACGTTGACAGTTTCCCACTTGGTATAAATGATTCCGGCACATATGACGCGTTGGCGGCGTTGTTCCCCGTGGTGACTCCATAATAAATTACATACACAAATTTTAACATTTGACAAATAACATGATTTGCGCGACAGGCGGTACTATTTGGTACCGCCTGTCGCAAAATCAGCGCATAACATCGGAAACGCTCTTGCCATACGATTGGGATGATATTATGAAACTTCTTAAATCACACAAAAAAAGAATATTCATTACTATTTCGCTGATGTTGGTGGTTGCTCTTGTCGCCTTGGGCGCATGGGCGTTCTTTACCAATCGTCAAAACGCGACAAATACTTTCACAATGGGCGACGGCGTTGAAATCGTGCTTAGCCAGCCTTTGTGGGATTTGAACCATCCTGTAGGAATTGCGACCGACCTATATCCGGGGCGGGTTATCCAAAACGATCCCACAATCGAGTCGCTTTTAGACGACTGTTGGGCGCGAATTGAGCTTGTCCTGCAAGACGCAAGCGGCAATCCCATTGCAGGTAGCAATGCGGCAGCAATTTGGAGCATAATAGACGATATAAACCCGAATTTCACGTTAGATACCGAGTTCAGCGATGATCTTGCGGGGGTTCGTTACTACAACTACAACTATATTTTAAGCGCGTCGGACGGACCGCAGGTTTTGTTCACAAGCATGACCGTCCCCGCCGATTGGACGCCGACAAAAATCAAACAAATCGGCGATTTCAAGATTATTGTATCCGCGCAGGCGGTTCAGTCCGCGGGATTTGAAAACAGCCCGCAGGAAGCGTTCTCCGCGCTACACCAAACGGCGCAATAGGTGATTAATATGAAAAAAACAACTTTAAAAACCTTATGTATTATCATAATCGCCGCTTTGCTAATCGGCGGTGTTTCCCTTGCGGTGATTAATGCGGCGCAGGATAATAATCGAATTGAAACCGCCGTTTTGACGGGCGAGATTATCATTCAAACCGACGATGTTGCTCGAATTCAGCCGAGCGTTCCCGTTGAATACGTCGTAAGCGTAAGAAACACAGGAACCGTTCCCATGCTTGGCCGCGTCAGAATCGACACGCTTTGGCGAGATAACTTTGACAATTCATTATCAGCGGATAATATCAAAATAAATTACGAAAGCGATTATTGGCTTTACCTTGACGGTTATTTTTATTACACCGCATTAATTGAGCCGCAAGAAGAATCGTCGCCGCTTAGCCGCAGTTTCGAGATGATCGCGGCGAATA
Organism: Oscillospiraceae bacterium; assembly: GCA_009780345.1. GTDB lineage: Bacteria > Bacillota > Clostridia > Monoglobales > WRAG01 > WRAG01. The sequence goes on along the minus strand of WRAG01000020.1, from coordinate 23,125 downwards.
GCAACCAATATCGCAATCGCCAACTGGATTTAAGCGTTCAACTTGAATGTATTCAAGCGGCGGGGAACGCGATAAGCTATCTTTGGGGACTGAATCACTCCGACCTTGGCATAACACCGCCGGAAATCCCGATTTTCGCCGCCGTGACGGTGACATACGTGAGCCAATCCGCGCAATTTACGGTTTCGTCTAACTTCTTCGAGGCGTTCCGCAATATGGTTCCGGGTGAAACTCGTATGCAGGAAATGCGCATAGCCAATTCGGCCTCAACTTCGGCGGAAATCTATATAAGGGCGACGCTTCAAGATTCCAACGACGCGCTTGCGCGAACTTTAATGGAGCAATATTCTAAAATCATCATACGAAGCCGAAACGGTGATATAATCTTTAACGGAAGCGTGCTAGGTGCGCCAAGTTCGCTATCCGAACCTTTCAGTTTGGGTGTTTTCGCCAAAGGTCAAACCCAAACTTTCACTGTTGAAATTACGATTCATCCCGAAGCGGGCGACGAATTCCAAAACGTAGTTGGGCAAGTGGCTTGGACGTTTAGCGCAAGCGAAACCGCGGATCCTCCTCGTCCGCCGCAGCAACAGCAACCTCCTCGTATTCCGCTTCCGCCGCCGCTGAACAGAGAGGTTCATTTCGCTTATATGCTCGGCTTCCCGGACGGCACATTCCGCCCGACGGCAAACATGACAAGAGCGGAAGTTACGGTAATGTTTTCAAGGCTTATGACCGAAACGATTGACGAAAATGAGGTTTATACAAATTCGTTCAGCGATGTGACACCCATCGCGTGGTATTACAACCAAATCGGCTTTATGGAACGGTTCGGAATTATTAACGGATACCAAGACGGAACTTTCCGCGCCGATCAGCCGATCACACGAGCGGAATTCGCCGTCATTGCGAGCCGCTTTGAAAGAATGACTGACGGTTCGACTATCGATTTCTCCGACGTTCCGAGCGATCACTGGGCAAACCGATATATCGCGTTCGTCGCCGGCAGCGGCTGGATGGAAGGCTATCCCAACAGCACTTTCCGCCCTGATAATAATATTATCCGCGCCGAAGTTGTGACGGTGGTCAACCGAATGTTAAACCGCTCGGCTGACGTGAACTTCGTAAACGCCCGCCGCTCGGAGCTTACGCAGTTTATTGATTTGGACGATTCCTATTGGGCGTTTTACGAAATTATGGAGGCGGCAAACGGTCATGATTTCCAAGAACGGGCAAACGCCGCCGCTCCCGAAGTTTGGACAAAACTTAATTAAAGATTGACAGCTCGCAAGTCTGCTTGTATATTATACAAGCAGACCGAGCGTATGTTAAATGCGTTGATAGAAAAAATCGAAATCCACCACGCGGAACGCATTGACGGCGTAAATATGCAAAGTTTAATTATACATTATAATTGTATGGGATATGTTGATATTCCGAATAAAAAGGAATTGCCCGAAGTGGACGTAACGGTTGGAACGCGACAAGGAGTTGTAACAAATTATCTACCCGCTAAACTTACGGGTAATTACAAAAATAAAAGGAGTGTTTTTACGGCATTTGTCCGACGGCTATGCCGCTGGAAATTCAACTACAATTTTGCAAAAATTAGCAAAATTGTAGTTGAATTTATCTCAAATGCTGTAAAAACACCCCTACTGGTCGGAGCGACAGGATTTGAACCTGCGGCCACTTGACCCCCAGTCAAGTACGCTACCAAACTGCGCCACGCCCCGATATATAAGGGGTTGCGTTTGGTTTCACAATCCCTATTTTTATTTAAAGAATTACTAATTTGTTATGGTATACACTATGTTCCAAGTGGACTGTCAGAAGTGTTGTCCGACAGATGCCAATTCTGATTGCTATAAAGTTGCCCTAAAAATTTATTCTATATAAAACGTAGCATCTGTAACAATACGAGCAGTTTGACGATACCCGTTCGGGGTCAAACTTACAAATCCTTGGTTTGCCGTTTTGAGTCTTCCTAATGATTGTCCTGAATCTCTTGCAAATTGTTCGGCGGCCCTATGCGCGTCGGCATAACTTCGTTCAAGAAGCTCAGGTTTAATGCTGTCAATGCTTGGATAAACAAATTGCACGAACGAAACGGTTGCATACGTTGAAAGCCCGTCGATTATGAGCTTTGATTCAATCTCATCTCTTAATCTTTGTGCGTTTACCACTTCTGTGGTATGTATTCGGATAGTGCGTGACACGGAGTATCTTCTCGCTCTTACTTGAATCTGCCTATCTCCTACCCATTCAGTTACATATTCATTTCTACTATCGTTAAGAACGACATCTGTGCTTTCAATTCTGCTATTAGCAAAATTGGTGCTAACAAGGTCATTAACAGAATTATAAACATTGTTATATTCAGTATTAAATCTATTTCTTGCACTTTCAACAGTATAATCATTCAAGCGAACCACTACTTCAATAGATGCACTCAATGCCATAACTGATTGCTCAGCTGAACCTCTTGAGGTTATCACCCTATCCGAGAGAAGACCGCGTTGAATATTTCGCCCCAATATTCCTGCGCTTAAAAGCATTGTAACGCATATTACAGCAACTATAGAAAGTCGCAATACATCTTTTTTCATAAATTTTTGATTCATAAGATTCACAAACTTTCAAAATTTCTTGTTTTGAATAAATTTTTCCGACATTTAGTAGCGGTGGCTCGTCTTTCCAAAAACGTCTACTGTGTCGGGGCGTTTTTGGAGATTTAAGTGTTGTATCTGCTTTTTGAAGGATTTTTTGTTGCACATTTCCTGTAACTGTGATATTATACCATTAAACAATAAAGATGTCAACAACAAAATAGAGGAACGACCAACATGTCGGTTATAATTGAAATCAAAAACTTAATACGTGAATTTAAAAACGGTGACAAAGTGTTCCGCGCCGTGGATGATGTAAATTTAACCATTAACGACGGCGAGTTTGTGCTGCTGCTCGGCGATTCCGGAGCGGGAAAATCAACTTTGCTCAACATTTTGGGCGGCCTGGATACCGCGACAAGCGGAAGTCTTTGCGTCACCGAACATGATTTGGCAACTTTAAACGAGCGCGAGCTTAACAAATACCGGCGAGAGGTTATCGGATTCGTGTTTCAGTTTTACAACCTTATTTCCGCGCTAACGGTTATCGAAAATGTTGAAATTGTAAAGGGTATGACAAAAGTGCCGCTTAACGGTGAAGAACTTTTGGAATATCTGGGCCTCTCTCATCGAAGGAATCATTTTCCGTCTCAAATGTCGGGCGGGGAGCAACAACGGTGCGCAATCGCTCGTGCGCTTTATAAAAATCCCGACATTCTTCTATGTGACGAGCCGACAGGGGCGCTCGACTATGAAAATAGCAAAAACATTCTCGCGCTGCTTCAAAAGATCAACCGCGAAAACAAAAAAACGATTATTATGGTGACGCATAATAACGCGCTCGAGCCAATTGCCTCAAAGATTGTGAAAATGAAAAGCGGGAAGATAACTGAAGTTATTGTGAACGAAAATCCGGTAAATGTTGAGAATTTAGAGTGGTGATAACAGGATTTACAGCATAGAAAAAGAGCCGCATTGCGGCTCTTTTTTTAATCTCAAACGACATCTGTCAAGTTTATCTAAATCTTAACGGATTATCCAGCGGAACCATCTCGGCAAGGTTGTTGAAAAGCTTTATCTGTCCGTGCGTTGCGCCATCAAGAGTTCCGACGAGCGGCGGCATATCAAACGTTATCATTTCATTTTCTACCACGACTTGGTCCGGAAGATAAAACCCTATAAACCTATCGTTTGCGCCGAAAATAGAAATTATAGGCTGAACAACCATTCCGTTCGGAAGGCTTGTTTCAAAGCTCAACTCGTCTAAATCATAGATGGTTTCAAGAGTAACGCCAATGTCGTTCCGATAAAGTGTGTCAAACGGACGTTCGAAGCTTATACTTCGTACATTGCCGCCGATATTAACCGTCGCCGTAAGGGTTACAAAGTTATCCAATGTGTCAGTTAACGTAAATCTTGCCCGGTCGCCGTCAATTCGAACAACCGCCGGGCGGCTTGAACGCCACACGACAGGAATATCAAAAAATTCGGTATCCAAAGCAAAGTCGGCGGTAATCCTGTCGGGAACGGTGATTAGATCGAAAATCATCTGATGATTTATCATTCCTTCAGCAGGCGCGAAACCACCGATAAAGTTTACCGCGTCAACGTTCGCGGGGAACACGAATCGCACATATCGCGCGGAAATCGGGCTTTCCCATACAAACAAATTCGCTTTGTTCGGCAAAATCACGCCGCTTGTGAAAATATTCGTCCACGTGTTCGCGTTTTCTGATGAATATATTCGTAGCCCTGTCGTTTCAGCACCCTCGAATACCACTAAAAATTCGGAAAACGCTCTCGAACGCTGGGTGTCGATTGAAATCGTTCGATCGTTGCCATTGATTTGCCATGTGAAATCCAAATTTTCATGAATTGCCGCGCGTTTTGTGTTGTTCGCGTCGTCGTCAATTACGTTTCGGTTAAAGAACAAATTATGACCGCCGCGCCGAACGATTGTGAAGTGGAAATCGCGGCTTACAATCGCGCCGTCATCAATGGTTGCGGTAAGTATCGCATCCTGATCGCTATGACCCGGGCGGGTAATTGAAACATTGACAAAATCGCCTGAACCGCTGCTAACTGCCGCGAGCCGCGGGTTTTCGGACACCCAAGTAAGAGCGAATTGCGTTCCCGGAATCACGGTCGGAAGCGTGAAGTTGTTCGTTTCCACCATTCGAGGGAATGTTAAATTGTCGAATAGATATTCGAAGTGAGCGCGATCGGAATTAAGCCCGAAAGCGATAACGTTTATGGTTACTGTTGTTGAAACGCCGCCGGACGTAACGGTCGCGGTAAGCGTAACCGGCGTATCTTCATCCGGACGGGTCAGCTCGCCTGTTAGCGGGTCGATAATGTCATGTCGGCTTGACTCCCACGAAATTGTCGCGTTATATCGCCACGATGTGAACAGATTTAGGTCGCCGCGCACTCGGTTAACATCGAATGCGTCAATTGCTTCGGCAGTAATAAAGTCCGCTGTCATATTTACCGCATCTTGTCGTGTCGGCGCGATTATCGCGGGACGCAGGTCGTATGTTACGTTTATGAAAGGAGCGCGGAATCTAAGAGCCGGATAAACCGAAATAACTGTTGTATTATTTCCTGCCGCGACAAGCGCGGGGAGAATGTCGCCCAAATAAATACTGCCCGAATCGTCAAGTTGCCCTATGAAAGAAACGCCGTCAATGGTTATATTAACCTCGTCACCAACATTAAATCTATTTATAGGCACTAATCTTAACCATGCCGAATCTATATTGCTTGCATTATTCAAAATATTTGACACGTCAGCATTTAATGTGAAAACCGTCGGACCAAAACTAAGAAGATAGGTCGGAATCGTAAACCCTGCGTGCGCAGGATTCGCGCGGTAGGCGAGGACGGTTAAATCAAACGTTAGTTGCTCTGTATGATAAACATTCGGCGCACGTTCATACGAAAACGTTGCGGTAAGCGTAACATCTCGATCGCCCGTACCAAACGCCGGACGGTTTACAACGCCTGTCGTCGGATCTATCACACTTGGACTCGACGAATGCCAGCTTATCGCGACGCCGTTATGCCAAGTTGTCGGCCAAATTCGCGGACGAGTGACATTTTGCGAATCTTCGTCGTTTGTCGTGTTTATCATGTTAAACTCGCTTATCGCGGCGTTTACTCGTCTGATTGCGTCGTCGATATATCCGAATCGTAAAATCGGCTCGCCAGGAAGTCTTGTCATACCTCTAAAAGATATAGTGGTTCGCGAACCTTGATTGGTAATTGCCGTTCCATTAGGGTTGAAAAAAGTATACAACTTCGATAATCTTATGGTTATGCCGGTTTCGTTTGGATATCTTTCCAAAAACGCTTGAACGCCCGGCCATATATCGCCGGTAAGCAATGGCCCGCTTAATCGCGGCGTAAACTGCCCGACCAAATAGGTTACATCGTTTCTCATGGTGCTAACTCCACCGTAGATAACTTCTTGAACGCCGACGCCGTCCAAAGTTCGGTAATCAAACGACGCCATTCTTGGAGGCATAACGTAAATGCCGATAGGAAGATGCGTTACCACTTCGTTAAGGTTTATTTTAAGCCTAAGCTCTTCGATATTGATATCGCCGTTTGCCGAGCGCGTTATAAAATCGTCAAACTCGAATCGTAACCACGATTCCCTTATTGCCATTCCGCCTCCGCCTCCGCCGTCGATAAACAATAGCGCTCTTCCTTGAGGCGAACTGCTTTCACGCGTAAATGTACCGTGTTCAAGCCGCACGGTGTCCCACAACCAATCGGGGTTTTCCACGCCCGGCGTCGCGTCCGGCATTGCAGTAGTGGGAATGCTGAGCATAAACGAGCAAACCATCGTGAATGTGATGATTAAAGCGATAAACTTCCTCATTTACATCAACCCCCTTTCGGATGTATCAGCCAGCCCAAGCAATCGCGCGATAACAACCGTCGCCTGCGCGCGTGTCGCATGGGATAAAGGCGAGAATTCGCCATTATCAAATCCTGTCATAAGTTCCGCGCCAACCGCGCCGGAAATCGCGTCAACTGCCCATTCGGCGATTACTAAATGATCAGCGAAATAGATTAAATTTGCATAATTATCGTTTTCAAATCCAAAAATTTGGAGCGCTCGCATTAGTATAACCGCCATTTGTTGACGAGTTATCGTATTATTTGGCAGGAAACTTCTATCGTCGAAACCTGCTATAATCCCCGCTTGATATGCTCTCGCAATATCTGAAGCGAACCAATCATCGTCGCTCACATCGGTGAACATATTGGTGCTTGCGCTTGGAAGTTCAAGCGCTCTTGCCAAAATCGCGGTAAATTCCGCGCGGGTGATATTGTTATCGGGAAGGAAATAGCCGTTATCGTTCCCGGTTACAACGCCACGTATGAGCATATTGCTTATCTCGCTGTTTGCCCAGTGTGCGTTAGTATCACGAAACGCCCAATCTATCGGAGGCATGCCGTACACATTGCCGGACGGAGTTGAAGCGACTATAATAGGCAGGCGATTACCTTGCGCAGGATTGCTAACCTGCGGGTTGCCACTTGCGGGCAAACCGCCGCTGTTGCCGGGCGTGTTAGCTGTGTTCGTCTCATTCGAACCTTGATCGTTCTGAACGTCGTCGCTCGGCGGGTTATTGCTCGTCGTATTGTCGCCATTGCCGGTTTCGTACTCTTCTTCGTCTTCATCTTCCAAAACCGGAGTCGGTTCGCGGTTAATGTAAACGTAATTGTTTGCAAAAGTGAACGCAATCGGCGAACCGTTTAAGAAAACCTGATCAATTATACGGTCAGAGAAAATTCTAACGCCGCTTGCCGGAAGCGTGCCGATTTCGTTCGCCAATTCAAGCGTTCGTTCGTTCCATATGATTCCTAAATCGTAAACTCGCTCGCCAAGTTCAACCAACACAAAATCGTCCTGCATAAGCGTGGTCGCTTTGGTTAGAGCAACCATAGCCTGCCGGTCATTCACGTCAAGCTCGACGTAAGCCATTTGCCCGTCGGTTGTAAATCTTCCAAACGTTCTCGTCGGGAACGGGAATGTGTGGATTGACGGACGATTCCACGGCGGACGCGACCAATTAGCCGGCGGCGGAATTGACGGCGGATTCGGAATCGGCGGCGGGAATCCGGGGTCGAAATCGTTCGCCGAATAGTAAAACCCAACGTTTACGCCGATGTCAATTTGAAGCGCAGTCGCAACATACGCCGGAACATCAAGCGGAAGTCGCGTAACATTTACATATGTTCGCTCGCCTGCCGGGTCGGGCAAAAGCACGGTGTCAAAAGTTGCGGGACCGACATGGTCGGTACGCAAGTATGACACAAAATCGGTGATTTCTTCGCCGAATTGCGGGTTGGTTCCCCAGTTTCGGTCGATTCTCGCGGTGATTTCCTCAGGGTCGGCGGGAACAACTTGAATGTTCGCGCTTGTTTCGCCAAAGTTTGTCGACATCGCTTTGGTAATCGGGTCAACCTCTAAGAAGTTCCGTGCGTCGGGGCGCCAAACTTGCCTAAAATTATGCGGCAAATTGTCGTCGGGGAAAATATAATCCGAAACTATCCAAAAACGGTTATGAACGAACAAAACTTTACGGTGAATTTCGAATCCGCTGACTTCATTGCCGTTATCGTCAATATGTCTTGCCCAAATTCTGTTTGAACCTGCTTCCACAAAATCAAATATGCTGTTTGTAGCGAGCAAAAGTTTTTGCGGCTGATTAATTTGAGTTGTTCCGGGGTGGCGCAATTGGTTTCCGCTATTAATTTCTATAGTGTTGTGCGAGAAAGTTTGGTTGCTTATTCCCGCAAGGCTAGAGCCCGCGACATAACTACCGCCGCCTGCCTCAACCAAGAGGAATCTGCCGAATGCGGAGACATCAAGAGCCAAATCGTCGGGATGAGAGTGCGACCCGCCATGAGTCGCGCTTATCATCGCGCCGAAATCTTGCGTTCCCCACCCGCTTCGCAAAAACGCAATAGCTTTGTATGGATAAAGCACCGAATTCCAATATGGCCGCGTTCCGCTTGCGCCGTTCCGATGAATGTATTCAAAAAATCTGTCCGGATCAAGGGCAGGGAAGCGATTAGACCAATTATACGCGCTTCCGACCGGATTGCCTCGCCCTCCGCTACCCCACGGAACTGTTTGTCTATGCGGCATTGTCAAATCGACGAAATATCGAGTCAGCATTCTAAGATGCTCAAGCATAGCGGCATAAAGAGGATCATTTTCGTCATCGCCAAACCTCGCTATCAGTTCAAGCATGTTTATAAGCTCGTTTATAACGCCGCCTATATATCCGCTGGTAGATTCAGCGTAACTTCCATCGGGATTGATTTGCAAATTATATAGGTTGTAAACCCCTCTCTTCGCGTCATCCCAACCGGTAGCGATTTGTATTTCGGGGAAATATCCCATGGTGCGGAACGCGCCTACAAGTTGCGCGTTAACCTGATTAAACGCGCCGCCAACACCAACGTTCTGTAGCGCTCCTTGCGCTACATGACTATGGCTGTATTTCATTAACGCGGTCCAAAGCTCCGGAGTCATAAGTTCGCTGTTCAAAGTTGCAAATTTCAAAGTGTTCAAGTGTTCAGTACGCCACCCCGGCTCCAATCGCCGCGGGAACGAGAATGATGGCTGTTGCGTATAAAGTGAAATTGCTTTTTCCAACGCGCGGTATGCGAATATTTGTTCGCCTGTTCGCCGATACCGTTCAATCAACGAATTAACATGATAGAATCGTGTCATTCCGTTAATCCATTCCATTTCCAAGTTCCACATGCTTTGTATCGCAGAATGCCATACATATCCTGTTTCTTTAAAGTTGAACATTATCGGGAAATGCCGCGCCCATGTGAACCCGGTTTCGTTAAAAGTGTTATTGATTACCTGCTGACTTTGCGGGCGGAAAGCGAAAACTCGCTTTGGCGCGCCGCTGTTACTTCTTGCAAAAATCCGAAGCTGCGCGTTTGTAACGCTTTGTCCCCCCGGGATATTCGGAATATGAAAGTGAAAATACGGGCGCGCGGTATATGAGCCGAACGGCATAGGGATAGGCGTTCCGTCAGGCGCGGTTTCGGTCGGACCCGCCGCTTCGCGCACAAGCAAAATTTCCTCTTGTCCAAAGTTTCGATTAATATTCTCGCCCGCGCTTATAAACATATCGGCAGTAACGGGAAACGTTCGCCTCTCGCCCGCAACGGTAAGCGCTAAATATGCCGCGTATTCTCCGTTGCCCCATTCGCGACTACGAATTTCAACCGCTGACCTGTCGGGCGACATATCTGCGTCAAGCAGAAAAACGGTTGTCGAACTTCGGGGAGACATACTCAAGTTGATTGTATGCCAATCCCAGTCGGGACCAATATGTGTATGCCCCATTGGCGGGTCAATTTCCATCCATCCGCCTATTTTTTCGCCGAACATTTCAGCGCGCAAGTCGTGGCGGTTCGCAGGAATTCGATACGCCGGCACAACTTGGGTGTCGCGAGTTCGGTAGTATTGCAAAAGCAACTCTCTCGCCAGCGGATAATCTCCAGCACGTGCCGCGGCTTCAACATACCGAAGATCGGGAAACAAATCGTATCTTAATATCGGACGATTATAAGTTACCCATTGATTGTTCGGCAAATGCGCAAGAAAAACCTGCTGCGGAACCCAACCGCCCGCTCCGCCGTTTAACGCCGGGTTCCAAACCCCGAAAAACGCTTGGTCGGATATATGCATAGGATCTAAAAGTGCCGGAAAACCATCTGCTCCGCCGATTTGTCTTAAAACAGTCGCAACAAAAGTATGACTGAAAGGAACACCGCTAAATTCGCCGAATGCGGTTAATTCAACCTGCACGTTTTGCTCAATTGCGTAAGGACGGTTTACAACTCCGCTGTTTGAAATAACGGCAGGATTGGAAGATTCCCAACGAACGGGAACTCCGCTTAATATCAACGGCAGAGTTAAATTTTCCGTTACTGCGTCGAGGTTTCCAAGATCCAAAGTCGTCAGATCGGTTAAGAAGTCTATCATATTGCGGCATGAAACAGTTACAGTATAAGTTAAAACGCGGTTAACACCGCCTAAACTAATAGTCGCTTCAAGCGTTGCGTCCACCGGTTCGTTATTATCCTCCGGCGGCGAGAGAAGAGTGCCGTTATCGTCTATCACGCTCGGGTTTAAACTTCTCCACGAAACGGTTACGCCGGGAAATCCTGCTATAGATGACGACAAATTTATGCTTTCGGAAATGAATCGCGGCATATCTTCGCTTAATATCTCGCTCGCGTCGATAAGCGTGTTTAATTCCGCAGGCATGTTGACAATAAGTTGCGGCCTTAATGCGGAATTGGTATTGAGGTGGTTATGAAAATTAGCCAACCAATTGGTTCCGAAAAATTTAACTCCGATAATGGTTTCGCTCGGGTTTTGCGTAAAATAATCTTGCAAATACGGTAGTATATTAGGCGAAGTTATCGCCGTGTTGATTGTCAAGCCGGACCGATTCCATATCATATTGCTACGATAGTCAACCAGACCCAAATTCCTTGCCGCGCCATAAGTCGGTATGTCGGTTTGGTTAATCCGCGCCGCAAGCTCGGGTGTAAAAAGATATACGTTAAATTGGCTGTCATTGTTGTTCACAGGATCCCCGCTTGTGTGTATTCCGAGGTTGATTGAATATATGTCGTCAAAATTACCTGTCAAATCCGCCAAATCAAACGTCATAAAGAATAATCTATGCCGATTCCCGTTGGCACCGTCGAAAACACCGTCAAGAACCCTGCCGTCAAGAACGGCGCTTTGATTACTCGGCGCATTGTTGCCCGAAGTTGCGGGCGCGGTGTTTTGGTTGCCGACAAAGTCAAGACCTACAAACGTTTGCGGAAACCTGCTAACATTCATCGACGCAAAAACAGGGCTTGCGCCAATCATCGGCACAAGCGTTAACGCAATCGAGAAAATAAGCAGCAAAGATAGTACTTTTGTTCTAATTTTCATTTTTAAACCTCCTGGATATGGACATAAACGACTTATCATATCAAAATTTATATATGCTTATACATTTACATTATTATAATGTAACATATTTTTGGGATTTTGTCAATGTTTTTTAAACATTGTTCACAAAAAATATACGACTGTCGTCAGGTTATCGAAAATTTAAAAATGAATAGAAAAACTACTTGACAATTTTAAAAATGTGTTGTATTATATTTGAGGTATGCGAGAAACAGACGCGCGAAAGTGAATAAGTGTCGTTTGCCGTAACGCAGACATAGGGGCGTGGTGAAGTGGTATCACAAGAGTCTCCAAAACTCTTGTTGGGGGTTCGATTCCCTCCGCCCCTGCCAAGTTAAGTGAAACACAAATATTAATTCCGTAAATATTTCTGATTTCTAACAGATTAAGAAAAGAGTGGTTAATATCGAAGGATTAATTATTGGTTTAACCGGAGCTTTTGGTAGTGGCTGTTCATTTTTTGCAGATAATTTTTTATGCAAAAAACATAATTTTTCTAAATATTCACTATCTGAGGAATTAAAAAAATCATATAAAAAGGCATATGGTTGTGACCATCAAACCAGGCGAGAGTTACAAGATTTTGGAAATGGACTCAGAAAAGATGAACCGAATATTCTTGCTAATAAAATTATAGCAAAAATAAAAGAAGAACGTTCAAAAAGCGGTAATATGAACTTTGTAGTTGACAGTATTAGAAACCCTACGGAGATTGCCGCTCTTAGAAAAGAGTTTCCGAATTTTATTCTGATTGCAATGTTTGCAGATTATTCAATACGTTGGGGTCGAGTAAAAAATTCATATGGAAATTCTAAAGATGAATTTGATGAAGACGAATTAAGAGATCAAGGAAATAATGAACCACCATATGGGCAACAGGTGTCAAAATGTTTTTTTGAATCAGATTTAATTTTATCAAATAATGAGGAAATAAACACAGTTTCTCCAAACAAGTCTTTCAAAGAAATGGAAAACACAGTTGATCGATATTTAAAGGCTTTTGAAGATCCGACATCTTCTGAACCTACGATCAATGAAAGCTTAATGGCTATAGCATACACAATTGGACGCCGATCAAAATGCATGAAGAGAAAAGTCGGTGCGATAATAGTTGATAATTTACACAATCACAACATATTAAGTTCAGGATTTAATGGCGTTCCTCGTGGATTAGATGATTGCAAAACTATGCATGGAGAATGTTATCGTGATGTTTATAGGTCAAATCTTAAAGAAAATATCACAAAACAAATAAACTCTTTTTCTGCTGAAATGGATGCAGAACATATTGTGAGCCGTATCAAAGTATTAGAATTATGTAGGTCATTGCATGCAGAAGAAAATTCACTGCTTAATCTTGTTGGAGTGTCAAAACCACGAACTTTTGAAAATTGCAGTTTATATGCAACAACATATCCTTGCAATTTATGTGCGAACAAAATAGTTCAAGCGGGAATTAAAAAAGTAATTTATTTTGAACCTTACCCTGTAGAAGAATCAAAAGAAATATTTAAAAACGCAGAAGTAGAAACCGAACCTTTTGAAGGGATTACATTTAGAGCTTTTTTTCGCGCTTTCAATTTTGTGCCATAATTTCTATTGCGCGTATATGTCATTATTTGTTCTACAAAATTAAATCGAAAGGATTGATTGATAACATGAAAGGACATAAATTTTTAGTAAGCGGAGAGCCGGCTGTGGCTCGCAATACCGTTTATGCCACTCTTGAGAATCAAGGATTTACCTTAACCCAAATTGATGATTGGTCTGCCAACGCGGAAAGAGGATCTTCGGCATCATCGTTTTTTCTTGGCGCGTTAGCCGGCAAAAAAGGGCGTCACGTAAAAGTGCACATCGCATGCCAAACGGTTCCGGAAGGAACTGTGATCACGCTCTCACAAGGAACGAGTGGTCTCTCGGGCGGAGTTATCGGTATGAGTCAGGCTTCTTCAATTTATTCCGAAATTTATAATACTGTAGGCGCGGCTTTTCAACATGCCGGCGTTTTGATATCGGGCGGCAGTCTTTAATTCAGTTATTCTTACAACTTAAAACCCGCTATAACCATTATGGTTATAGCGGGTTTTTTATATTCTCTGATATATTAAATCCTACTTACTTATCATCGTGCCAATCCCGGTTTTCGTAAATATCTCAAGCAATATACAATGCGGAATCCGACCATCGATAATATGCACGCTTTGAACGCCGTGATTTATCGCGTTAATACAGCCAACTACCTTCGGAATCATTCCGCCCGAAATCACGCCGCTTTCGATATGTTTTCGAATCTCGCTCTCGTTCGTATAATATATCGTTTCGCCGTTCATTTGAATTCCTTCAATATCGGTAAGCAGAATCAACTTCTCCGCCTGCAAAGCGGACGCAATCTCGCCCGCGACAATATCCGCGTTGACGTTATAACTATTACCGTCCGCGTCCACGCCAATCGGAGCGATTACAGGAATATAATCATCGTCGGTCAAAAGTTTCAACACATGCGGGTTTATATTGACAATTCGCCCGACATAGCCGATGTCGGTCTCTTTTCCGTCCACTTCTTCGTAATGTTTCACGCACTGAATAAGATTTCCGTCAATTCCGCAGAAACCAATACCGTTGCCGCCTTTTGTGTTAAGCCGCGACACGATTTCCTTGTTTGTTTTTCCGACCAAAACCATCTGCGCGACTTCCATGGTTTGCGCGTCGGTTACTCGCAAACCGTTGACAAATTTGGTTTCAAGCCCGAATTTATCAAGCGCGGCGGTAATGTCCGGACCGCCGCCGTGAACGATAATCGGATTTAGCCCGATATATTTAAGCAAGGTGATGTCCTCCATCACCTTATTTTTTAAATCCTCGTTAATCATCGCGTTTCCGCCATATTTTACCACCAAAGTTTTGCCCTTGAACGCTTGGATATAAGGCAACGCCTCAATCAATATATTCGCCTTGTCGATTAGGTTTTGATGCTGCATCGTGATTTCTCCTTTTTTCTTTAAAAATATCAAATTTTATTAGGGCTACTCTCTGGAGCGTTTTTGCGCCTGCGGACGCAGGCTAAGGTCGTCAAGGGTATTATCGAATACCCTCGACACACCCCGAAAAACTTTTAACGGCAAAAGTTTTATCAAAACCGTCGCCACTATGCCGCCGACCCACACAAAAAACGTGCGGGCACCCCGTCTGGCATGAGGTCGACAAAAGTTAGCGAACCGCATTCGCGGAAAGACTAGCGAGATGAGCCATCGCTATCGTTCGAAAGCGACCCGCGCCTAAAAGCGCGAGATGTTTTGGGGTAGGGGCGGGTTGATTGTACTCGCCTCCGCGCCATGTGTGCTTGGTTTGTAAGCACGTACATGAGCGCGGCGCTTTTGATCAAACTTTTGGCGCGCAAAAGTTTGCTGGATTGGCAAGGACTGGTCCTTGCCGCGCCGCGCGCGCCCGCGCAACGTCCGCCGCCTCAGCGGCAAAAATGGGTTTTTAGGGCGAAGTCCTATAGATAAGTACCCGGGCTATCCAGCCCAACCGTTTCATCAATCCCGAACATAATATTCATATTCTGAACCGCCTGTCCCGCCGCGCCTTTAATAAGATTGTCAATGCAAGCCACAACCACAAGGCGATTAAGCCGCTCGTCAACCGCGATGCCGATATCCACGAAATTCGACCCGGCGACGTTTTTCACTTCCGGCAAAATTCCAATATCGCAAAGGCGGACAAAGTAATCGTTTACATAATATTCGTTGTACAAATTATGTAAAGCTTCGACATTTTTATGTAAACTGTCAGCAGCGAAATTCGCGTAGCAAGTCGCCAAAATCCCGCGTTTCATCGGAATCAAATGCGGCGTAAAGGATAATTGCAAGTTTTCGCCAGCGAAAATCGACAATTCCTGCTCAATTTCGGATGTATGACGATGGGTCGCGATTTTATACGCCTTCGCGGTTTCGGCGGCTTCGCAAAACGAAAAATCAAGCGCCGCCGACCGCCCCGCGCCTGTAACGCCCGACTTTGCGTCGATTATAATACTGCTATTATCAATGATTCCATGCTCCACCGCCGGAGCGAGCGCCAAAATAGAGCAAGTCGTGTAGCAACCGGGGTTTCCCACCAGCTTTGTTTGCTTAATCTTCTCCCGATGAACCTCGCAAAGCCCGTAGACCGACTGTTCCAGCAATTCGGGGCTTGTATGCGCCTCGCCGTACCATTTTTCGTAAACCGCCTTGTCGTTATAACGATAATCGCCCGACATGTCGATAATTTTGACGTCTTTTTCAAACAGCGCGGGAATCACCTCTTTCGACGCGCCGTGCGGCAACGCGGTAAACACAACGTCGCAATTTTGCGCGATGTCGTCAATGTCAAGCGCGGTGCACACAACGTCGCACACGCCTTTAAGGTTCGGATAAACCTCTGAAATCGCCTTGCCCACAAAGGATTGCGATATGATTCGAGCAATATTTATATTTGGATGACGGCTTAAAAGCCGCACAATTTCAATTCCTACATATCCTGTTCCGCCTAAGATTCCTACATTCATTTTCATTCAGCTCCACCTCTTTTGACTAAGTATACACTATGTTCGCAAAAATTTCAATATTTTTCTTCATTTGCGTGTTTTTTACAGGCAATTTTTGCCTAGTTATACAAAATTACTAAAATAATTGTTACAATTTTGTTAAAATAGGCACTAACATTTTTGAAAAATTTGTGGTAAAATGGTTTAGAAATGATTAATTTTAGGAGGAGATATTGTGGCACACTTAAGTTTGCGTAGTATTTACAAGATGTATCCGGGTGGCGTTACCGCGGTTAAGGATTTTAACCTTGAAATAGAAGATAAAGAATTTATCATCCTTGTCGGCCCATCGGGTTGCGGAAAATCTACTACACTTCGAATGATTGCCGGGCTTGAAGAAATTACCGACGGTGAACTTTACATTGACGACGCTCTTGTAAACGACGTTGCGCCGAAGGACCGTGATATCGCGATGGTTTTCCAAAACTACGCGCTTTATCCGCACATGACGGTATTTGAAAACATGGCGTTCGGGTTGAAACTTCGAAAAATTCCGAAAGCTGAAATTAAGCAAAAAGTAAACGACGCGGCGGCAATTTTGGGGATTGAACCATTACTTGACCGTAAACCGAAGGCATTGTCGGGCGGGCAGAGGCAGCGTGTTGCATTGGGTCGCGCGATTGTTCGAAATCCGAAAGTTTTCCTTATGGACGAACCGCTTTCTAATCTTGATGCGAAACTTCGTGTTCAAATGAGAACCGAAATCGGAAAACTTCATAAAAAACTGCAAACTACATTTATATACGTAACGCATGACCAAACCGAAGCTATGACAATGGGTTCGCGTATCGTTGTTATGAAAGATGGTATTATTCAACAAGTTGACTCTCCGCAAGAACTTTATTTGAATCCGTGTAACGTATTCGTTGCAGGATTTATCGGAAGCCCGCAAATGAACTTTGTTGACGCTTTACTTGAAGAGAAAGGCGGCGAAACATGGTTAACGTTTGGCGGTCAGTCGGTTAAACTTCCGGAAGGAAAGGCGAAAAATCCGGCTTTGGCGCCTTACAAAGGCAAAGAAGTTGTTATGGGAATTCGCCCTGAAAACATTCACGACGAAGAAGCTTACATCTCTTCAATGCCGGACAGTTTGGTTGACGCTGACGTTGAGTTGACCGAGCTTATGGGCGCGGAAACTTATTTATACCTTAAAGTTGCGGGAACGAACATGGTTGCAAGGGTTAGCCCGCGTTCGACCGCGAAACACGGCGATAAAATCAAAGTCGCGTTCGACGCGAATAAGATTCACCTATTTGACAGGGAAACGGAATTATCGATTGTAAACTAAATATTAAAACAAAAAGCCGCTTTAGCGGCTTTTTTTATTATTCATCTTCCAAACAGCTTTCAATCATGGAAATAATAACATTATTAACACTAGTGTTGTGTTCGTTTGCGATTTTCTCGATTTTATCTACCAAATGTTGGCGTATATATAATGTTTTATATATTGCCGGACTTTTCTTATTGTTACCTTTAATTTCGAAATTCATAACAACACCTCTAATATATCTTATCATATAAGATAAAATTAAAATAAATTAGAAATAAAATAGAATTTCTGTTGTGTTGCCGGATTTTGTATGCTATACTCTTGCCAAAGGAGATGATTATTTATGTATTATAAAATCACTATAAGAATCCGCATAATAAGGTGGCTAAACAAAATAGTATTTAAAATGCTGAAAAAAGAGATAGAAAAAATGCAAAACGCAAAAAACACTTGATTTTTCCGCCTTTTTGCGCTACAATATCCGTAGTGGATTTTAATGTGCTCACAAGGAGAACTCGTATGAAAAAAGGCGACATCGCATCATGGCTAATACGCTTTGCCAAAGGAACTTTTATAGGTTCCGGCTTTATCCTGCCCGGCATAAGCGGCGGCGTTCTTGCCGCCGTATTCGGCGTTTACGAACGAATGATAAACTTCCTTGCGAATATCAGAAACGATTTTAAAGAAAATTTTTTCTTCTTTCTTCCAATCGCCATTGGCGGCGTTTTCGGAATATTCCTGTTTTCCGCGCTTCTAAGCTATTTCTTGGAAGTTGCCGAAGTTCAGCTAATGTGGTTCTTTATCGGATGTATCATCGGAACGCTTCCCGCGCTTTGGAAGCAATCGGGCAAACACGGACGAGGCGAAAAGCATATAATGGTATTAGCTTTTTCGTTCGCGGTCGCGCTTATCTTTTTTGTTTCCATCGATCGAGCAACGACGGACGTTTTGCCGCAAAATATTTACACATGGGCATTCGCGGGCGGCTTAATCGGACTTGTCGCAATCGTTCCGGGGCTTAGCGCGGCGAATATTCTTATTTTCTTCGGTCTATACGCGCCAATGACGCAAGGAATCGCGGCCTTTGATATGACTGTTATAATCCCACTTGCAATCGGCGCAGTTGTCGCAATTCTCGTGTTTTCACGACTTATGGCGTTTGTGCTAAAGAAAGCCTATACAGGATTGTTCCACGCGATTATCGGATTCGTGTTGGCGTCAACTTTGGTTATTATCCCGCTTGAATTTGATTATATAAGTATCGGCGGACTTGTGTGCTTAGGCGCGGCGGCGGTGGGCGTGGTAATCGCTCGCCTGTTATGCCGTCCGGATAAATCGATTGAGGGGTGAATGTATGGTTACGATAGACGAAGCTGAAATCATGCTTGAAGAGATAGCGGAAGAGTTGCCGAAAGAGTTTTACGACAAACTTAACGGCGGCATACTTTTATTGCCCGATATCAAGATGCACCCCGCGCGGCGCGCGGACGATCTGTATATCATGGGCGAGTATAACAGAAATATGGATATGGGAAGATATATTGTGATTTATTTCGGTTCGTTCGCGCAAGTTTTCGGGCATTTGAACCACGACGAGTTTCGTGCGCAGCTAAAAAGAGTGTTGGTTCACGAATTTACTCATCATATCGAAAGCCTTGCCGGCGAGCGTGGCTTGGAAATTAAGGACGCGCAGAATATGAGGAAGTATAATGAGCGGCATGAGCGGTTTTAGGGCTTCGCCCTAAAACCCATTACTCGGGTCCGTCCCGAGGGCGAGTGTCCTGCCGGACGGGCGATAAGGGCTCTGCCCTTACCAATCCCGGTCGCCTGGCGATCACAAACGCAAAAAACGCGATTTGTGCCGCAAGCGGCGACAGAAAAGCTGGGTTAGCGAGCCGCATTCGCGGAAAGATTAGCGAGATAAAACACCGCTTCCATTCGAGACCGACCCGCGCCTAAAAGCGCGAGATCTTGTTTAAATAGGAGTGAGTTGATTGCACTCGCCATCGCCGATTCGTTGCGCAGCGTAAGCGTTTTGCGACAACGCAAGGCGACGCTTTTGATCAAACTTTTGGCGCGCAAAAGTTTGCTGGATTGTCAAGGACTGGTCCTTGACTCGCCGCGCGCGCCCGCGCAAAATCGGTCTAAGGCGCAACGCACCTTAACCCCGCGCCCGCAGGGCGCACATTCAATATCATATAATCCCCACGTGATTTCATATAATTTACATGGGTGATAATATTGAAAAAAGTATCGACACTTAAAATAGCCGCAACGTATATCGGCACGGTGGTGGGCGCTGGATTCGCGACGGGGCAGGAAATTCTGCAATTCTTCGCGCAATTCGGCGTGAACGGACTGTGGGGAATCGCGCTTACAACGTTCCTGTTCGTCATATTCGGATTTATAATTATGCGGCTCGGCTACAAACTGGGTGCGCAATCGCATTTGGAGATTATCCGACATTCGGGCGGCAAAGTTATCGGCTCGATAATGGATTTGATCATCACATTTTTCCTTTTCGGAAGCTTAACAGCGATGATTGCGGGGACAGGCGCGTTGTTCGCGCAGCAGTTCGGGCTTCCCGCGATATTCGGCAATCTTTTGATGGTGACAATTACCGCGCTCACGGTTCTCACCGGCATAAACGGCGTAATCAACTCGATAAGCGCGATTGTTCCGTTTTTACTCGTCTCGGTTGTGGGAATAAGTATATTTTCAATTTTTCGAACCCCGCCCGACGTTGCAACCGCGGCAGTGGCGGCAAATAGCGGCGGATTAGTGCGGAATTGGGGCATGGCGGCGGTTTTGTATGTGTCGTACAATACTGTTATCTCGGTTGCGGTTTTAGGGCCGCTCGGCGCGCGGGCGAAGGACGAGAAAGCCATATTTAACGGCGCGTTGCTCGGCGGATTAGGGTTAGGACTTGGAACGATTATGATATTTTTCGCCCTGCGCGGAAATATGGCGGGCATACAGGGCTTGGAAGTGCCGATGTCCTACATAGCGGGTAATATCTCTCGCGCGGTGCAGATTTTATACGCCGTAATTCTAATCGCGGAAGTGTATACCACCGCAGTCGGCGCGCTTTACGGATTTTCCGCCCGGCTCGGCAAAAAATCACACAGCCGAACGCGCGCAATAGTTATCACAACCGCAATTGCCGCGCTTTTCGCAAGCTTTTTCGGGTTCTCAAATTTAGTCAGAATTTTATATCCGCTTGTCGGATACGGCGGAGTATTGTTGTTAATCTGCTTGCTATACGCGAAGATAAAATCGTTGACAAGCCGGAGATGAATGTGGTAGAATTATTCTATAAATAAGTTTGCGTAATTTCACGCAAATCCATAGGAGACGTGAATCTATGAAAATTTTAGTTACGGGCGGCGCGGGCTATATCGGAAGCCACACCTGCGTGCTGTTGCTCGAAGCGGGATACGAAATCGCCGTGGTGGACAACCTGTCCAACAGTAGCGAGGAATCGCTTCGACGGATAAAGAAAATTACCGGGCGGGATTTTAATTTCTACAAAATCGACCTGCTCGATACCGAAGGGCTTGAGGAAGTTTTTAAAAGCGAAAAGTTTGACGCGGTTATCCATTTCGCAGGGCTGAAAGCGGTGGGCGAGAGCGTAAGCGTGCCGCTGAAATACTACCACAACAATATTACCGGAACGATCAATCTTTGCGAGCTTATGCAAAAATACGGCGTTAAGAAAATCGTGTTCTCGTCGTCGGCGACGGTGTACGGTGACCCCGCGAGCGTTCCGATTAAGGAAGATTTTCCGCTGTCCGCGACAAATCCGTACGGGCAGACGAAATTGATGATTGAATATATTCTAAAAGACATTCACACCGCCGATAACGACTGGGACATCGCGATTTTGCGGTATTTCAACCCTGTCGGCGCACACAAAAGCGGCTTAATCGGCGAAGATCCGAACGATATTCCGAACAATTTGGTTCCATATATTTCGCAGGTCGCGGTTGGGAAGTTAGAGTGCCTATCGGTGTTCGGCAATGACTATAACACGCCTGACGGCACCGGAGTTCGCGATTATATCCACGTTGTCGATCTTGCGGACGGACATTTGAAAGCGCTTGATAAAATTAAGAATAAATCGGGAGTCGTAATCTACAACCTCGGAACCGGCAAGGGATACAGCGTGCTCGAAATGGTTCATGCGTTCGAAAAAGCGTGCGGCAAACCGATAAATTATAAAATCGCGCCGCGCCGCCCGGGAGACATTGCTATGTGCTACGCCGACCCGGCGTTAGCCGCGGCGGAGATTGGGTTTGAAGCGAAACTTGGACTTGATGATATGTGTATTGATACCTGGCGGTGGCAGTCGAGTAACCCTAATGGGTATTAGGGCGAATGCCCTAAAACCCAAAAACTTTTGAAAAAAGTTTTATCAAAATTTGCGCCCAACGGGCGCGGGATTTTTAGGGCTTTGCCCTAAAAACCCTTTTTGCCGCTGAGGCGGCGGGCGTGGTCACTGATTCGGCAAAAAGCGCCGAGGAAACGGCATAAGGTAATTGTCCACGCTAAAGCGCGGACTGCCGTTACCGGACGGGCGGTAAGGGCTCTGCCCTTACGGTAGGTTTCAACCAATCATGCTTCGTCAAAAAGCGACTCGCATTCTTGGGGCGGTCAACTGCAACCGTTCGAGCTACGGCACCAAACGCCTTGCTCTTACGGGCAGTTTTCGCAGGGGTGGCATTAGCCGAATCCAAAAAACGGATTCGGAAGCCACTCCCAACCCTCAAGGACGAACCGTTAGCCAAAACACGGTAGACTTCAGCCAATCATTCTGTGGCAAAAGGCGCCTTGAATTCTTGGGAAGTCCTTTAAATGAGACTTGACTTGCGTGTTTTTTCGCAAGTCATAGCCGAATTATGCAGGGGCGTAAGATTCGCAAGGCGAATCCACAGCCATCTGCAAGGACGTGGCATTAACAAAATTAAAATTTTGATGCCACAGCCAGTTTTGGACGGTTCAGCCCCAATCCCGGTCGCCTATGACGCAAACGCACAAACCGCGATTTGCATCAAAGCCGGCGACAGAAAAGCTGGGTTAGCGAACCGCATTCGCGGTAAATGAGACTTAACTTACGTATTTTGTAAGTTGTAGTCGAATTATCCAGTGAGCGTAAGCGAGTCAGGAAAGATTAGCGAGATAAAACGTTGCCCTCGTTTGAGAGCGACCCGCGCCTAGCGGTCAACCGCAACAAATCACACTTCATCAAAGAACGATTCGTGTTCTTTGGCGGTTTTCACAGGGGTGGCATTAGCCGAATCCCAAAAACGGATTCGGATGCCACTCCCAAGCGCGAGATGTTGTTTGTGTAGGTGCGAGTTGTTCGCACTCGCCTCTGCGCCACGTGTGCTTGGTTTTTAAGCACGTGCATGAGCGCGGCGCTTTGGCATAAATCTCTTAGCAATTTATTGCTTAGAGATTTAGCCCTCCGAAGCGTATTATGCGAGGAGTTTCTTCATCTTTTTCCGCGCAAAAGTTTGGCAGATGGCTGTGGATTTTCGGGAATACGGTAGATTGTTTCCGATCAAACATCGCCACAAAACGGCTCGTTTTCTCGGACAATCCTCAAGGGCGTGGCATTAGCAAAATTAAAATTT
>WRAG01000019.1 GCA_009780345.1 Oscillospiraceae bacterium | reverse complement strand
AGGGAGTGGCATCCGGATTGGTTTTTTAATCCGGCTAATGCCACCCCTGTCAAAACCATCCAAGAACACGAGTTGTTTTTTAACGAAGTGTGATTGGATATGGTTGACGGCTCGCGGGTCGCTCTCGAACGGAGCGCGGCGTTCTATCTCGCTAGTCTTTCCCGACTCGCTTACGCTTACTGGATAATTCGACTACAGCATACAAAATGCGCAAGCTAAGTCTCATTTACCGCGAATGCGGTTCGCTAACCAATGCTTTTTTCGTCGCCGCTCGCGGCACAAATCGCGGGGTTGGGAGTGGCTTCCGAATCCGTTTTTGGGATTCGGCCAATGCCACCCCTGTGATAAATGAGACTTGCTTTTCGTTTTTTGAAAAGCTTAGTCGAATTATCCAGTAAGCGAAGCGAGTCGGGAAACCGCCAAAGAACACGAGTTGTTTTTTGACGAAGTATGATTGGTTGAAACCTACCGTAAGGGCAGAGCCCTTATCGCCCGTCCGGCAGGACATAAGCTCGCCGCCTCAGCGGCAAAATGGGTTTTTAGGGCAAAGCCCTAAAAACCCGCGCCCGTTGGGCGCAAAATCCGCCGCATTCGCGGCGAACGGTCTAAGTCGCACCGCGCCTTAACCCCGCGCCCGCAGGGCGCAACCGCTCCCGCGGAGGGTTCGTAGGGCAAAGTCCTACTTCAAAAACTTCCTCAAATACTGCCCCGTATACGATCGCTCGCACTTCGCAACTTCCTCCGGAGTGCCGCAGACAATAACCTCACCGCCCATATTGCCGCCCTCCGGTCCCAAATCCACAATATAATCCGCGCGTTTGATCACATCCAAATTATGTTCAATCACCACAACGGTATTCTCCGCGTCAACAAGGCGCTCAAGCACTTCAATCAGCTTATGAACATCCGCAATATGCAGTCCCGTCGTCGGTTCGTCTAATATATAAATCGTTCGCCCCGTGCTGCGCTTTGAAAGCTCGGTCGCAAGTTTCACCCTCTGCGCCTCACCGCCGGAGAGCGTCGTAGACGGCTGCCCGATTCGGATATATCCAAGCCCAACTTCATACAAAGTCTGCAACTTCCTATGAATCCGCGGAATATTTTCGAAAAACATCATCGCTTCCTCAACCGTCATATTCAAAACTTCGCTGATATTCTTGCCTTTGTAGCGCACTTCCAACGTCTCACGGTTATACCGCAAGCCTTTGCATACCTCGCAAGGCACGTAAACATCGGGCAGAAAGTGCATCTCAATTTTGATAATTCCGTCGCCCGAACATGCCTCGCACCGCCCGCCTTTGACGTTGAAACTAAACCGCCCCGACTTATAGCCGCGCGCTTTCGCCTCGTTCGTCGCGGCGTAAAGCTCACGAATATCGCCGAACAGCCCGGTATACGTCGCCGGGTTCGAGCGCGGCGTGCGCCCGATCGGCGATTGATCGATATCAATTACTTTGTCGAGATTATCGACACCTTTAATCTCCTTATGCTTGCCAACCCGCTTTTTCGCCTTATTCAGCTTGTTCGCGAGCGCTTTATACATAATTTCGTTCACAAGTGAACTTTTCCCGCTTCCCGACACGCCGGTAACGCAAGTAAGCGTTCCGAGCGGAACTTTCACGCTAACATCCTTCAAATTATTCTCCGCCGCGCCAATAATTTCAAGTTTTTTCGCCCGCGCGGTTTTACGCCGCTTTTTCGGAACTTCGATTTTCTTCTTCCCGCTTAAATATTGTCCCGTAATGGAATTTTCGTTCTTCATTATTTCCTCGGCAATCCCCTCGGCGACAATTTCGCCGCCGTGAATTCCCGCGCCGGGACCAATGTCGATAATATGATCGGCGGCAAGCATTGTATCCTCGTCATGTTCAACCACGATGAGCGTATTCCCTAAGTCCCGCAGGCGTTTCAACGTCGCGAGCAGTTTTTCGTTATCCCGCTGATGAAGCCCGATTGATGGTTCGTCAAGGATATACAAAACGCCCATAAGGCTTGAACCGATTTGTGTTGCAAGCCGTATTCTCTGCGCCTCGCCGCCGGAAAGACTTCCCGCGCTGCGTGACAAACTCAAATAGTTCAGCCCGACGTTGATTAAAAATCCAAGCCGCTCGTTTATCTCTTTTAAAATTTGCCGCGCGATGATTTCTTCCTTTTCGGTCAGCTTTAAGTTAGCGAAAAACGCGTGCGCATCGGTGATTGAGAACTTCGAAACCTCGCTGATATTCAAATCATTCACCGTAACCGCCAAAATTTCGGGTTTAAGCCGCTCGCCGTGGCAAGCGGTGCACGGCGACGAAATCATCATACTTTCAATATCTGCGCGGCTCCATTCAGAGTTAGTTTCCTTATATCGCCGCTCAAGATTGTTAACAATCCCCTCGAACTTCGCGAAACCGGATTTCATCCCGAACATTCCGTCGTATTCAAGCTTAACTTTCTCAACCCCCGTGCCGTAAAGGATGATGTCGATAATTTTTTCGGGCAGCTTCCCAACCGGGGTATCCAAACTAAAGTCATACCGCTCTGAAAGCGCGCGATAATACAGAGACGAAATCCGATCCGGCGCGCCGCCCGACCCCCAACCGCTCGCAATAATCGCGCCCTCGTTGATACTTTTCGTTTTGTCGGGCAAAATCATGTCGGGATCGACTTTCAACACGTTTCCAAGCCCGCCGCAAGTGGCGCACGCGCCGAACGGACTGTTAAACGAAAACATCCGCGGCGCAAGCTCTTCCATGCTGATTCCGCAATCCTCGCAGGCATAATTCTGCGAGAACATCAGTTGCTCGCCGCCGATAACGTCGATTACAACGATTCCGTCCGCCATACCAAGCGCGGTTTCGACAGAATCCGCCAATCTTTTTTTGAATTTATTAAACTCCGTGCCTCGCGGCTCGGAAGTCACGTCTTTCGCTTCTTTCGACGCGGGAATTGGTGCAGGCTCCGCCTGCTTCTGAAACGCCGTATCATCTTCTTTGACGACAAGCCGATCAACCACAATTTCGATATTATGCTTAATTTGCTTGTCGAGGCGAATGGTTTCGTTGCCAAGTTCACGCATTTCGCCGTCAATAATCGCGCGGACGAACCCCGCTTTCTTCGCGTCTTCAAACGTTTTGACATACTCGCCCTTCCGCCCTCGCGCGACGGGAGATAAAACCTGAATCTTCGTTCCACTCGGAAGTGATGTAATACTATCAACGATCTGGTCGATACTTTGCGCACGGATTTCTTTTCCGCACTTGTGACAATGCGGAACGCCGATTCGCGCGTAAAGCAAGCGCAGATAATCGTAAACTTCGGTAACCGTTCCCACCGTCGAGCGTGGGTTTTTACTGGTGGTCCGCTGATCAATCGAAATCGCGGGTGACAAACCTTCGATATAATCAAGATCGGGCTTGTCCATCTGCCCCAAAAACTGCCGCGCGTAAGCGGATAGTGATTCCACATACCGCCGCTGCCCCTCTGCGTATATTGTGTCAAACGCCAACGACGATTTTCCCGAGCCTGACAAGCCGGTCAGGACAACAAGCTTGTCCCGCGGAATTGTAACGTCGATATTTTTTAAATTATGCTCTCTCGCGCCTTTTATGTGTATATGCTTCAATGTGATTTCCCTCCAAAAAGTATATCGCTCAAATGATCATTATACACCTTGCAGCAAAAAAATACAAGCATATTTTTTAAAAATTAGTTTAAAAAAACAGTTGACAAGTGAAAATGTATTTGGTATAATATATTTCGTTGCGCGGGGCAAAATTAAAGTGTGCTATAATATTACGGCGCGTATGAACTCTGCTCTTTGCACTCTGCACTATCAGGAGGAATACCGAAGTGGTCATAACGGGGCGGTCTTGAAAACCGTTAGGGTGCAAGCCCACGGGGGTTCGAATCCCTCTTCCTCCGCCAACTCATTAGTGACCGTGCGTTATGCGCGGTCATTTTTGATTTTTGTAATAAGGTTGGCAAAATATCAATATTATAATTTTAGGAGGGCGATTTAATGAGAGTAATAACTTGCAAAAACTACGAAGAGATGTCAAAAACTGCGGCGAGACTGGTTGCGGGGCAGGTTTCACTAAAACCAAACTGCGTTTTAGGACTTGCGACCGGCTCTACTCCCGAGGGAATGTATGTCGAGCTTGCGAGAATGTATCAAAACGGCGAGTTGGATTTTTCAAACGTATCGACATTCAACCTTGACGAATATTGCCCGATTGATAAGGAAAACGACCAAAGTTACTACTATTTTATGAATAAGCATTTATACAGCAAGGTAAATCTAAAACCGGAAAACCTACATATTCCGAACGGAAGCGCGAAAGACATCGAAACCGAATGCGCAAACTATGACAAAATGATAGACTCCGCCGGCGGAATTGATTTGCAAATTTTAGGGATAGGAAGCAACGGGCATATCGCCTTTAACGAGCCGGAAGACGAGCTTACCGCCGGAACTCACAGAGTTGAACTGACCGAAGATACAATTAAAGCGAATTCAAGATTTTTCGCGTCTGAAAGCGATGTTCCGCGGCACGCTTTAACGTCGGGCATGGCTACGATTATGAAATCGAAGAAAATCATTTTGATGATTAGCGGGAAAAACAAAAGCGAGCCGTTGAAAAAACTGCTTACCGGCAAAATTACGACTTCCTGCCCCGCGACAATGCTTAATATGCACGCCGATGTGATCGTTCTTGCGGACGAAGACGCTATGAACGGATAATAGAAAAAGAGCCTTTCGGCTCTTTTTTTATTGTGGTACAGGCTTGCCTGCTTTTTATTTATTATTCGTTACAATCGGTGCTTTCCAAAGGATGATTACACCCGAAGAGGTGCCGCAAACCTTTACCACGCTTGTGCTAACCGTCATCGTTATATCTTGTGGCAGAAGTGAGGTCTTCAACTTAGCTTTTTTTAGTGCAGCTCGCAGAACTCCGCTCGGTTTTCCCGGCTTTTCGAATGCCGTATAAGCCGCCGCGTTCGGCACTTTTGAATATATCTCAATTATCCCCTCCGGCAAATCGAAAACTTTGGCAATTCCGGCGAGGAGAGCTTCTCTGAACATCTCGCCTTCTTCGGCGGAAGCCTTTTCGGCAACCGTGGCACACCAATAGTCTGCCGCCGCCTCGATAGCAGGGTGATATGCGAGTTTTTCGAGTGGTGCTTTTTTCTTGCCTTTCCAAAATCGCCATAAGACCAGCGAAATAAGCATTAAAACAACCGAAGTAAAAATTATAGTCAGCCAAGGCGACGGTTGTTCTACTGTTATCCCCCAATCGACATCTCCGAATTCTCTATTAAACATATGCGTAGGAATTACTTCGACCACACGCAAAGGCATTATCATCTCTTCAAGCATAACATGTATCACGCCGAAAAACGAAGTTGTCAAACCTGCCGCAACGGGCGCCCAAATTGAGTTGGATTTATAGCACAGTATATACAGCACCAAAGTATTTACAAGTATCAGCAAAGCGGAAGTCACAAACGGTAAATGTAAACCAAATCGAGACCAAATCACCGCAAAAAATATTACGGCAGACAGCAAACTTAAAGCGATAATCGCCCACTTCGCATTCATATATTTCCTAATTTCCGAAAATATCGCGCCGCGGAGTATCATTTCGCGGCAAACAGTAACAAATATGGTAGGAACAGCCGCAATCAGCGAAATTCGAAGCATATTTCCTAATATCATACCAAGCATTGGATTGCTAAACCCTATTGCAATGAAATCGCGGCTAAAAAACATTGCAATCGTATACGACATCTGCAATATTCCAATCAGCGCGCCGAGTAAAATCGCCATTCCGACGTTTTTACGAGACGGTTTACGCAGATAAAACGTGTCTTTCAGCGATTGCTTGCGCAGCTTTGTGAATAAAATTACCAATGATAGTATGATGACAAACGGAATAATTGATATTGTATGACGAAGCGCAAAATTGCTAAAATTTCTCATGAAAATAAAGTTTATCATATTCGGCAACACTAATAAAAGCAAAAACACACCGGCAACAAACAATATTGAGGTTATGATTTTTTTCAAACTATCAACTCCTAAAAAAATAGCGCAGAGTGAATGACTCTGCACTATTTTGGCACGCCTGACGTGACTCGAACACATGACCTACTGCTTAGAAGGCAGTTGCTCTATCCAACTGAGCTACAGGCGCATATTTTTTCAACTAAATGATTATACCACTGTCCATAAATTTTGTCAATATGAAAATTAATTTTTTTCGAAAAAAATTAAAAGCCGCAAAGCGGCTTTTAATCTAATCAACTTTAAATTTCAACTCATCTTCTCTCACGCCAACCGTCACCGCGCTTCCGCCGCGGATTTCACCGCGCAGCAGCATGTCTGAGAGTCTATCCTCGATATTCCGCTGAATAAATCGACGAAGCGGACGCGCGCCGAACGTTCGGTGGTAGCCATTTTTGAAGATATGTTCCTTCGCCGCGTTCGTTACGTTCAGCGAAATTCCTTTTTCAGAAAGCCCCTCCGCTAAATCAGCTAACATTAACGTAATAATCTCGATCAGCTCAGCTTGTGAAAGCTCGTCAAACATAACAATTTCGTCAACGCGATTCAAAAACTCGGGACGGAAAATATCTTTCAAAGCGCGGTCAATCTTATCTTTATTGGCGATTCCCGTGCTTCCGCCGAAGCCGGCGATGTTGCTTTTCTCGTTACTTCCGGCGTTGGACGTCATAACTATGACGGTGTTTTCAAACGAAACCACGCGCCCTTGTCCGTCGGTCATTTTTCCATCGTCCAAGATTTGCAAAAGCATGTTAAACACGTCGGGGTGCGCCTTTTCAACCTCGTCAAGCAAGATCACCGAATACGGACGCCGCCGCACTTTTTCGGAGAAATGCCCGCCATCGTCGTAACCGACATATCCCGGCGGCGAACCCGAAAGTTTCGACACCGAATGTTTCTCCATAAACTCACTCATATCAAGGCGAATCAGCGCTTCTTCGCTTCCGAACATCACTCGCGCGAGTTGCTTTACAAGTTCGGTTTTCCCGACGCCCGTCGGACCGACGAATATAAAAGACACAGGTCGGCGTTTCACCGAAATTCCTGCGCGGCCCCTCCGAATCGCTCGCGCAACAGCGTCAATCGCGTCATTCTGCCCAATTACCCGCTCGTGTAAAAGTTGCTCCATATTCACAAGCCGCTCGGTCTCGGTTTCGGTAATATCTTTCACCGGGATTTTCGTCCACATCTCGATAACGGCGGCAATGTCTTCCCGCTGAATATAAATATTCTCGCTCAATTTTTCCAAATTCGCAATGTCATCAAGCAACTTACATTCGCGGCTTTTAAGTTCCGCCGCTTTTTTATAGTCTTCCTCAGAATCGGCGCTTGCCGCGTCTTCTTTCTCGTCCTGCACTTTTTTCAGCTCGATTTTCAGCTTTTCAAGCTCGACAAGCGACTTGTTTCCTAAATTCACCTTGCTCGCCGCCTCGTCGATCACGTCAATCGCTTTGTCGGGCAAGAATCGGTCGTTAATATACCGCTCGGACAAAATCGCCGCCATTTCGATAATCTCATCGGTAATTTTCACCTTGTGATAATCCTCATAATACTCGCGGATTCCTTTGATTATCTCAATTGTCTCGTCAACGCTCGGCTCGTCAACCATAACAGGCTGGAACCGCCGTTCAAGCGCGGAATCTTTCTCGATATGTTTGCGATATTCGTTCAGAGTCGTCGCGCCGATAACCTGGATTTCGCCTTTCGCAAGCGCGGGCTTTAGAATCGCGCCTGCGCTCATTGCGCCCTCCGCGTCGCCGGCGGTCACGATAGAATGTACCTCGTCGATTACAAGCACAATATTCCCCGCGCGCTTCACTTCGTCGATAATTGCTTTAATGCGCGCCTCAAACTGCCCGCGGAACTGCGTTCCCGCAACCACCGCCGACAAATCAAGCAAATAAATTTCGTATCCCAAAAGTTTAGCGGGAACTTCGCCGGTCGCAATCCGAAGCGCGAGCCCTTCGGCGATTGCGGTTTTTCCGACGCCCGGCTCGCCGATTAGGCATGGATTATTTTTCGTCCGGCGGTTCAAAATCTGCGACATTCTCTCGATTTCGGTTTCACGCCCGATCACTCGGTCGATTTTTCCTTGGATAGCTTTCGCGGTCAAGTTCGTGCCGTACATTTCAAGATATTTCCGCTTATTCGGCTTTTGCCTGGTTCGCGTGCGCGCTGAAGCGGCGGGAGCCGCGCCCGTTTGGTGCGGCAGGTGCGGCGGAGGGGGCATTTCTTCCTCCGAGCCGCCCATTCGATTGATTCCAAGCGTTTCGCGTAGTTTGTTGATATTAAAATTCATATTCGAACTTCCCGGGTTTTCAGGGTCGTCCACAGGTTCGATAACTTCACCGCTCGCAAACGCGTCGGCGAACATTTCGCTCATTTCCTTATTCATCTCGTCAATCTCGCTGGGGTCAACGCCCATTTGGGAAATGATATTGTTGATATGCGGAAGATTCATATCTTTCGCGCAGGTCAAGCACAGTCCCTCATTTGCCTGCCGACCTTTTTCATCGATTTTGGTTATAAAAACAACCGCCAAATTTTCGTTACATTTTGAACAAAGCATATATAAATTACCCCGATTTCTTAATTGTATATGATATGGTACATAAAAAAGGTTTGCGTCATTAAACACAAACCTTAGTATACCATATGCAGCCTTGTTTGTCAATCATTCCGACAAATGCTTTACATTTTCGCAATAAATTTACACAAACTTATGCGGGAATTCTTTGAAAATCCCCTGCGTGAAATAGTCAGCCATCATCATGGCTTCACGCTCGACTTTGCCGAACGCTTCAATATCCTCGGCATAACGCCCCGCAAGCCGCGCGGTAACTTCTTTCGTTGTCAAATCCAAATGCGTGCGCAGCATTTGCCGCATTTCATCAAGCTTATAATTCGGGTTTATCGCCGCGAACGCCGCCGCCATTTGGTCGGCGTTTAAGTACCAGCGACGGTTCAACTCCGCCGCTTCCGCCGCTTTCTTATCCCGCAAAGCGGTAATCAAATCGCCGCCGATTTGCAAGTGTTCGGTCAACAACCGCGCGATTTCCCGCGTGACATCGGCTGGATAATACGGCTCGAAAACTTTCGCGATATCTTTCGGGTTTTGCATAAGCCTTGCGGTCGTATCTTTCAAGTCGGCAAGTCTTTCCGCTGTACTGATTAAAAACAGTCGCGTCCAGTAGATATGCTGCTCCCACGCGAGACGCATACCGTTTGTCAAAATAAACTGCCGATAAAAATCGGGGCATTTGCAATGCTCACCGCATGGGTGCGCTTTTTCGCATTTATAAGATGGTTCCGGAAAATACATAGTTTCAACTCCCAGTATAAAATTTATGATTCCGTACCATTTTATGCTTAAACTCATGTTTTGTTGCTTTAAAACTGTTAATTATTAATTGAATAATATCCCGCCGAAGTATGTCACGGTATTTACGCCGTTGATATACTTGATTCCGCTAACCTCCGCCAACTTCGATACAAAAATCCCGTACGCCTCCAGCGCGGCGTAAGCTCTGTCCGGGGCGCGGCAAGGTTCGTTGGTTATTGCGCCGCACTCGTCACAAATCGCGCACTTTCCTGCTGATAACGTAAGTATGTCAGTCCATTCAGCCCTGCAAACGCGATCAATATCCACCGTCAGCTTGCGAAAACTCTCGTTCGCGGCGAACATTCCCTCGATGTCAAAGCTATCTTCCAGCGGGTAGACCGCCTGAAATACAAGCATTCGCTTGTATTGCTTGGCTCTCGCGATTAAGTCGTCAATCTCCCCGCTAAGCGGGGGGCAAACCCAGCTCTTGCCATAGTTCCCGCAAGTGTTCATTTTGCACATGTCAATCAGCGACGGCTCGAACGGAATGTCGGAAACCTCAACAATCGCCGCGTTATGCGCGCCTAAGTTTTTGATTTGTTCGATTAGTTTCATATGATTTCTCCTTTTTTGCGTCCGAGGGCGCGGACTAAAAACTTTTCAGCGAAGTCGCTGTAGCACTTGCGCTTGTCAGCGCAGGACGACAAGGGTTTATTGAAACCCTTGTCAAGCCCCAAAAATTTTTTCACAAAAAATTTAGTAAAACTTTGCGGCACAAACGCGCTTTCGCGCTATCAAAAACGTGCCGCTATTTGGGTTAGCTAACCGCATTCGCGGAAAGATTAGTATGTACGAACGCCGCTTCTGTTCGAGAGCGACCCGCGCCTAAAAGCGCGAGATGTTTTTGGTTAGTGTGCTATGTTTGCACTAGCTTCCGCGCCACGTGTGCTTGGTTTTTAAGCACGTGCGTGAGCGCGGCGCTTTTGATCAAACTTTTGGCGCGCAAAAGTTTGCTGGATTGACAAGGACTGGTCCTTGTCGCGCCGCGCGCGCACGCGCAAAAGCCTCGCCGCCTCAGCGGCAAAAAAGGGTCTTAGAGCAAAGCCCTAAAACATCATATGCTCCACATACTTCTCCATAAAGTACGAACTGGTCGATAAATCAACCGTTTCCGCCATTTCGCCGATTCGCTCCGATTCTTCCAAACACGCGCGGCTTTGCAGAATCATTCCCGCGCCGATTCCCGCCGAATTGCCGATTACAACTACCTTATCCAAAATCTCGCTCGGAATCAGCCCGATTTTAGCGCAACTCTGCTTGTCGATATAGTTCCCAAACCCGCCGGCGATGTAGAAATTTTCCACATCGTCAACCGTAACGCCCCGCTCGTTCAGCAAAGTGTCAATTCCCGCGCGAATCGCGGATTTCGCCAACTGCACCTGGCGAATATCGTTCGGCGTTATAAAAATCCCACTGTCGCCGATTTGAAAATCATCTTCCAAATATCCGGTTTCGTCAATCACTCCTAATGCAAGCATACAAGCGATTACGTCGATAATTCCCGTTCCGCAAATTCCCATCGGCGTTTCATCATCTATGGTTGTGTATGAAATTTCGCCGTTACTTACGCAAACTTTGTTAATCGCTCCGCTTACGGCAGGGCAGCCGGCGGCGATTCCCGCGCCCTCAAACGCCGGTCCCGCAGCGGTTGCGCAGCATACCAATTTCTCGCCGCTCCACAGAGCCATCTCGCCGTTGGTCCCGATATCAACTAGAAACGACACTTTATCTTCCATCATTCCGCTCGCCAAAATCCCGCAAGTAATATCCGCGCCGACGTAGGATGATATACACCGCGGGAGATAGGTTTTTCCAGCAACCTCTCGTGTCTCGCGGGCAGATGTTTGCGCATCTACAACGCGGGATTGGTGCAGGCTTGCCTGCCCAAAGAGACTTTGCGGCGTAAACGGCGCGACCGCCAACGACCGCGGGTCAATCCCTTCGAGAATGTGCAACATCGCGGTATTTCCGGTAATTACGAAAGTGTCAATCGCTTCGCCGGCTTTACTTTCAAATGCGGCGGTGATTTTGTCTATCTGCGCCCAAACTTTGTCTCGCAGGTTGTCTAAACCGCCGTTGTTGGCGTATTCTATTCGCGAAATCACGTCCGCGCCGTGTATTACTTGCGAATTTGGTACGCAAATTGAACTGACAAGCTCGCATTCGGGGAATTTATAAAGATATCCGGCGATGGTCGTCGTTCCAATATCCACCGCCATTCCATAGCAGTTTTGCTTGCTTGTAATCGGATTTTTTGTAAACTTTCGGTAAATTCCCGAAGTTACACCTTGAAATTTTCGGTTATCTGTGATATAATTGGTGCAGCGACCGCACTCGGCGCAATTTCCGGTACATTTAAACATCGGCAATCTCTCCATTCAAAGAGATTGTAGCGGATTTATACGGAAATGTCAAGTAGGAACATAGGTTCTAATACGGAGGGTAGCACATGGAGTTTGATTTCGCAAAGTATCCGATGCGGCTTGAAAAGCTGTTGGTTGAAGCGATTTCCAAAGGTGACGAAACATTGGCGAAAGAAATCCTTAACATACTTCTTGTTAACATTTACTACTATTCTCAAGAAGATCTGTCTGCGCTAAAGACACGCGCGCTTGAGCTTGTGGTTCTTCTTTCTCGAAGCGCGATTGACCGCGGCGCCGATGACGACGAAGTTTTAAAGCTTAACAACACATATTTCGAAACCATTCAAACACTTAGCAATTTCTACGAGCTTAACGTGTGGTTTACCGCGGTTTTGGAGAACTTTTTGGGATATATGCTTAATTTTAAAGGGTTGAAGCACACGCACACTATTGCCGAGGCGAAAAGTTATATTCGCGAGAATTGTGGGCAAAAACTTACGATTGAAGATATCGCGCACCACGTTTATTTAAGCAAATCCTACCTAAGTCGCATCTTTAAAGAGGAAACAGGCGACAGTTTGACAGCGTATATCAACAAAGTTCGTATTGAGAAAAGTATCGAACTGCTTGCGGACAAGTCTTTATCGCTGATTGATATTTCGGATATGGCGGGATTTGAAGAGCAAAGCTATTTTACAAAGGTTTTCAAAAGTGTTACCGGCGACACTCCCGCGAAGTATAGAAGTAAAGTGGTAAAATAAAATTCGATAAATATTAAATTAACATAGCGCAACCATTGAAGCGAGTGGAAATCTCCACGGTACCGCCTCTGTGAAAGTCAGCCCTTTGATTGCGCAAAAATTAAAAAATCCAAACTACGGATTTTAGGAGGATTATTTATGAAAAAGATTTTAGCAATACTGGTAGTTCTGGCAATGGTTCTGACATCTATGACGACCGTACTCGCCGGTGCGCCAAGCGGCGGTGGGAATTTAAGCGCACCCGGCGGAGGCGGCAATGTTAGTGCGCCGCACCCCGGAACAGGAACCGACAACGACGACGATGTCGTTACCAATTGGGACCTTATTAACCAAACGCTTGAATGGTATGAAGAGAACAGAACGGATTTATCCGACCTGCACGGCGACCCTAGTGTTATGTGGGAACTTGTCGCGCTTGCGACGATAGGTTATGCTTTTGATGACGGCAATTTTGACTTGCCTGAGTTGGGGGATTTGCCGAACGCGAGCGTGTTTGACGACGACGTTACGTATCTTTCGGTGTGGGCAAGGGAGATTATTGCTATGGCGGCGTTGGGATATGATTCGTGGAATTTTGACGGACGAAATTTTGCTGAAGAATTAGGCGAATTTATAAATGATACCGACAATATAGCAGAGATTGAAGATGCTTTGGTTGATTCGGACGTTGATTTTACATTTTCGGATATTTTACTTATACTTTATTCACAAAGAGCTTCAACTTGGGACGCGTGGAATTTTAATGATCATTTCGTACCCATTATTCTTGATTTACAAGAGGGCAACGGCGGATTTAATATAACAGGTTGGGGCGAAGATGTTGACTCTACCGCTATGGTTTTTTTGGCGTTTCAAATGGGATTTAGTCCTTCTATATGCCTAGAAGCAGCTTTTACGAAGATAGTGCAATATCTGCGTGACGCGCAGTTGGAATGCGGCGGATTTCCGTGGAATCCGAACCAACCGGAAGAATTCGGGCCAATTGAGGCGAATGCAAACTCAACAGGCGTAGTAATGCTTGCGTTGGCGGCAGCAGGTTTTGATATACTTGAAGATTGGCAGGTAGACGATGATGTTTACGCGACTCCGGTTCATTCGCTTATGAGTTTTATGATGGACGACGGTTCGTTCGGCGCGGATTGGGGAACAGGCATGGCTTCAAATGCTTTGGCGACGCGAGACGGATTTCTTGGATTAGTTTCTATTGGATTGGGAACCAGTGTTTTTTCGAATTTAGGCGTTGACAATCCGAGAACACCACCGACGGTTGAAATTCCGATTTATGACGACGAAAACGGTAACGGAAACGGCGGAAATGGCGGCGGAACAACTCCGCCCATTCGTACGGCAAGCATTATTGTTATAGACCATCAAAATCGCAGGCTTGCGGACAGATCGTTTAGTATCGCGGCAAACGAGACTGCGTACAGCTTGCTTAGACGAGCAGGTTTGGCTTTGCAAACCACCGGTTCTGACGACACTTTGTTTGTAACCTCGATTGCGGGACTTTGGAACGGCGCGCAAGGCCCGCAAAGCGGCTGGAAGTTCGCGATTCAAGCGCGCAACACCACGCAATGGACTGTTCCTAACGTTTCATCGGCGGCGGTAGAGCTTCGAGACGGCGACCTTTTGGTTTGGTATTTCGCGCTGCAACCGAATCAATTGCCAAACCTCGGCGGAAGCGGAACTTGGCCGGGCGGCGGTGGCGGCGGCTCCGGTAGTGGCGGAAACCAAGGCGGCGGAAACGTCTTTACACCTCCTCCGACAACTCCGGGACCGGGTACGCCGAGCGTAACCGAGCCGGACGGAAATTTTGTTGATGTAAATGAGAATGATTGGTTCTACTGGTATGTTGCTTATGCGTTTGACAACGGACTACTTAACGGAGTTTCCGCGACCGAGTTCGCGCCGAACGCGGCAAGCACTCGCGCGATGTTCGTGACGGTTTTATGGCGAATGACCGGTTCGCCG
Organism: Oscillospiraceae bacterium; assembly: GCA_009780345.1. Lineage (GTDB taxonomy): Bacteria > Bacillota > Clostridia > Monoglobales > WRAG01 > WRAG01. The sequence continues at coordinate 31,357 of WRAG01000019.1, read as the reverse complement.
TCTGCGGGCGCGTCTGATTTTGTTGACGTCGCGTCGGGAACGTGGTATTCTACCGCTGTCGCTTGGGCGGCGGCAAATGATATTGTAAGCGGAGTTGGCGACGGATTGTTCGCGCCGACGGCGGAGATGACCCGCGAGCAAATGGCGACGTTACTTTATCGTTATCAGCAATTTAGCGGTCAAATTCCGCCTGATTTGGTAATGGGCAGAGAGTTTGCCGATTGGGATTATATCAGCGATTGGGCGAAATCTTCTGTAAACGTTTTGACGATTCAAGACATCTTGCGCGGCGATGAGGCGGGGAATTTCAACCCGCGCCGAGCTGTAACCCGCGCGGAAATCGCGGCGGTGTTGTATCGTTTTTTAAACTCATAAGTTTAGCGAAAATTTTATAAAAAAAAGAGCCGAAAGGCTCTTTTTTTTAATCTAATTTCAACACTGACATAAACGCCTCTTGCGGAACTTCGACCGAGCCGACTTGCCGCATACGTTTTTTACCCTCTTTCTGCTTCTCAAGCAGTTTTTTCTTCCGCGTAATATCTCCGCCGTAACATTTCGCCAAAACGTCTTTACGCATAGCCTTCACCGTTTCCCGGGCAATAATTTTCCCGCCCACCGCCGCCTGAATCGGAATTTCAAACATCTGCCGCGGTATGCTTTCTTTCAGTTTTTCGGCAATCTTGCGCCCGCGGTTATATGCCTTATCGGTATGAACGATAAACGAAAGCGCGTCAACAATGTCGCCGTTTAGCAGCATGTCGAGCTTAACAAGCTTCGACGGCTCGTAACCTTTGAATTCATAGTCGAACGACGCATAACCTCGAGTGCGGGATTTCAGCGCGTCGAAAAAGTCGTAGATGATCTCATTAAGCGGCAAATCATAGGTCAACGTCGCCCGCCCCTCGTCGATATAAGTCATATCCTTATAAGTTCCCCGCCGTTCTTGGCACAAGTCCATAATACTTCCCACATATTCGGTCGGCGTCATAATCGACGCCGCGACGATTGGCTCTGCCATACCTCTGATTTCCCCCGGCGGCGGCAAATTGGTAGGATTGTCGATAGAAAGTTCGGTTCCGTCAGTTTTTGTAATTTTGTAGACAACCGACGGCGCGGTTGTTACCAAATCGAGGTTATACTCGCGCTCTAACCGCTCTTGAATGATTTCCATATGAAGAAGTCCGAGGAATCCGCAACGGAATCCGAACCCAAGCGCGATTGACGTTTCCGGCTCGAACTTTAGCGCCGCGTCGTTTAGCTGCAACTTCGCCAATGCCTCACGCAAATCGTCATACCGCGCGCCGTCGGCAGGATAAATTCCGCAGAACACCATCGGATTTACCTCTTTGTAGCCCGGAAGCTGCTCGGTCGCGCCGTTTTGCGCGGTTGTAACCGTGTCACCGATTCGAACGTCGGAAATACTTTTGATACTCGCCGCGATATACCCAACTTCGCCGGCGGAGATGGATTTCGACGGCTCCACGCCGTTCGCTTGAAGATATCCAAGTTCCACGACCTCAAACTCGCCGCCCGTCGCCATCATGCGGATTTTATCGCCGAGTTTCAGCGTCCCCTCCATTACTCGAACGTAAACGATAACCCCTTTGTAAGCGTCATAATACGAATCGAACATCAACGCCCGAAGCGGCGCGGATTTATCGCCTTTCGGCGCGGGAATATCGGCGACGATTTTTTCCAAAACGTCTTCAATCCCGATTCCGACCTTTGCCGAAATAAGCGGCGCGGTGTCGGCGGGAATTCCGATGACATCTTCGATTTCCTGTTTTACAACGTCGGGTTGCGCGCTCGGCAGGTCGATTTTGTTGATTACCGGCACGATTTCAAGGTTATGTTCAAGCGCAAGATAAGTATTCGCAAGTGTTTGCGCCTCAATTCCCTGCGCGGCGTCAACCACCAAAATCGCGCCCTCACACGCCGCAAGCGAGCGAGAAACTTCGTAGTTAAAATCCACATGTCCCGGCGTGTCGATAAGGTTCAGCACGTAAACCTCGCCGTTCTTCGCGGTATACTCAAGCTTCGCCGCACGCGCCTTAATAGTAATCCCGCGCTCGCGCTCGAGATCCATGTTATCCATAATTTGATTCTGCATATCCCGCGCGGCAACATCACCGGTAAGTTCGACAAGCCTGTCGGCAAGGGTTGACTTCCCATGATCGATGTGCGCGATGATTGAAAAATTTCGTATGTTTTCTTGTTTGTATGGCATAAATACGCTCCTGTAAAAATTTTGTATGAAATATATTGACTTCAAACCAACAACGTGATATAATATAAATATAAAGAGGCAAGACCAAAATGGTTAGCCCGAAATAGCAGAAAAAATAACCGCTACAATTTGGGTGTTGGGGCGGTTATTTTCTTATAATCAAAACGAGTAATAAAATTATCGTTAAATAGAGTATGTACTCTCCCATAAGAACCACCTCCTTCTCCTCGCCGCACGCCCTTGTTGCTCGTTTCGCCGCAAAAACAGCGACAAAAGCTCACACTATGGGCGGCGACTCGTCTTTCCCAAAAAATTTCGAGCAACGGCTCTCATTTTTCAGGAACCCTATTAAGAAGTTCAAACGGTGGACTAACCATCCCTACCTTGCCTTAAAAATTATTCTACCACAAACTCCACAAAAAAACAATTGCTTTTTTAAATCTTCTATGATAAAATTGACGTGTTCAATGGTAAAATAGGGAAAATCCTTAAAATAACGCCGAGGAGGAATACATATGCCCGATGTAAAAACTTTTAGCGGAACACCCGAGCAGCAATCGAAACTTATGGAAATTATCGAAAAGCAAAAGAACGTGCGAGGTTCGTTGATTGCCGTACTTCATGAGGCGCAGCAAATTTACGGATACTTGCCTATTGAAGTGCAAGAGATGATTTCAAAAGGATTAAACGTTCCGATGACCGAAATTTACGGCGTTGTTACGTTTTATACCCAGTTTTCGCTTGAACCGAAAGGAAAATATAATGTCGCGATATGTATGGGAACCGCCTGCTACGTCAAAGGCGCGGGAAAAATCCTGGACGAGTTCAAAAAAGAATTGGACATCGACGTTGACGGAGTGACCGACGACGGCAAATTTTCAATTGAAGCGACTCGTTGTATCGGCGCGTGCGGACTTGCGCCTGTTTTGACGGTCGGCGACGATGTTTACGGACGGATTGACGAGCATAATGTTCCGGCAGAGGTCGCGAAGATTTTGAAAAACTACAAGGAGGTATAAAGCCATGAAAAGTTTAGCTGAATTACAAGTAATTCGCGACAAACACGCCGGTTTGGTAAGTTTGCGAATTGACGAAAATGACCAGTTACACGGAAAATGCGATTCTACCTCCATCGCGCGCAAGCATATATTGGTTTGCGGCGGAACGGGTTGCGTTGCTTCCGGTTGTAAGAAAATTGTTGACGAATTGCACAAGCAATTGAAGTCGCATAAGTTGGACAAGGAAATTGACGTTGTAGTCGTTGGTTGTTTCGGACTTTGCGCGGTCGGCCCCATTATGATCGTGTATCCCGAAGGTTCATTCTACAGCCTTGTCGAGCCGGAATATATTCAAGAAATCGTTGAGGAACACCTTGTTAAGGGGCATCCTGTAAAAAAATATCTATACGACGAATCGATTAAGGGGGATGTTGACATCCCCCTTAACGAGACGCCTTTTTATAAGAAGCAACTACGTGTCGCGCTTCGGAATTGCGGACTTATCGACCCCGAATGTATCGAGGAGTACATAGCGTTCGACGGTTACGCCGCGCTTGGAAAAGCGGTAACCGAAATGAAACCGCAAGACGTTATCGATATAATCAAAGATTCAGGCCTACGCGGTCGCGGCGGCGCAGGATTTTCAACAGGAACCAAGTGGCAATTCGCCGCGAACGTTGAAAGCGACCAAAAATACGTGCTTTGTAACGCCGACGAAGGCGATCCCGGCGCGTTTATGGACAGAAGTATCCTCGAGGGCGACCCGCATACCATCATCGAGGCAATGGCTCTCGCCGGTTACGCGGTCGGCGCGAATCAAGGCTACGTCTACATCCGCGCGGAGTATCCAATCGCGGTCGAACGCCTGCAAATCGCGATTGATCAGGCTTTAGAATTCGGACTTTTGGGAAATAATATTTTCGACAGCGGATTTGACTTTCATTTGGAAGTCCGCCTTGGCGCGGGCGCGTTTGTGTGCGGCGAAGAAACCGCGCTTATCACTTCAATCGAAGGAAAACGCGGCGAACCTCGTTCTCGTCCGCCATTCCCTGCGGTTCGAGGCCTGTTCGGTAAACCTACTATACTAAATAACGTTGAAACCTACGCGAATATTCCGGTTATCATCAACAAAGGCGCGGAATGGTTCAAAACCATCGGAACCGACGGAAGCCGTGGCACAAAAGTGTTCGCGCTTGGCGGAAAAATCAAAAATATCGGACTTGTTGAAGTCCCTATGGGAATTACGCTACGCGAAATCGTTGAAGAAATCGGCGGAAATGTCGCGCCCGGCAAAACGTTCAAAGCGGCGCAAACAGGCGGCCCGTCCGGCGGATGTATTCCGACAGAGCTTGCAGATACGCCCATTGACTTTGAATCTCTGATTGAAATCGGCTCTATGATGGGCTCGGGCGGATTGATTGTTATGGATGACGATTCTTGTATGGTTGACATCGCGAAATTCTTCCTTGAATTCACCGTGGACGAGTCGTGCGGCAAATGTGTGCCCTGCCGAATCGGAACCAAGCGTATGCTTGAAATTTTGGACAAAATCACCGAGGGTAAAGGAACGCTTGAAGACATCGAAACGCTGAAAGTCCTTTCGGCAAACATTAAATCGACAAGTCTTTGCGGACTTGGACAAACCGCGCCGAACCCCGTGCTAAGCACGCTTCGTTACTTTGAAGACGAGTATTTGGCGCATGTTAACGATCATAAATGTCCGGCGGGCGTTTGTAAATCACTTTTAAAATATGTGATCGACGAAGATAAATGCGTCGGTTGCGGAATTTGTAAGCGCGGTTGCCCCACCAACGCGATTAAGGGCGAACCGAAAACGACGCATTATATCGATCAGGAACTATGTACCAAATGCGGAATATGTATTGATATGTGTCCGCCGAAGTTTGGCGCGATTAAGATTGTGTAATTGCGCCTGCGGCGCGGGCTTAAAACCTTATTAGGGTATGCCCTAGGGCATAATACCGTCAAGGGTGTTGTCGAACACCCTTAACAAACCCCGAAAAACTTTGACGGCAAAGTTTTATCAAACCGTCGCCTACTATGTCTGCGACCCACGCAAAAACCGCGTGGGTACCCCGCTGGACATGAGGGCGACAAAGTTTGGATAGCCGCGTTCGCGGAAAGATTAGCGAGATATATCACTGTACTCCACTCGAGCATGCGGCTTTTGCCGCCGTAGGCACTTAACTGAGAGGATATTGTTCGCAGTCCTCAATAAGCGGCGCGCTTTTAATAGCGCCATAGCGCGTTTGCGCCGCATGTTTTGATAAAACTTTTCGAAAAGTTTTTCGGGGCTTGACAAGGGCTTCGACAAGCCCTTGTCGTCCTGCGCTGACAAGCGCAAATGCTACAGAGCCTTGCTCTGAAAAAGTTTGAGGCACTCGCCTCACAAGAAAGGAGTCATTCAAATGCCTAAAACGATTAATCTTACAATAAACGGAATCGCAGTTTCTGTGCCGGAGGGAAGCACAATTCTTCAAGCCGCCCGCGAGGCGAACGTTGATATTCCGACGCTTTGTTACCTTAAAGGTGTCAACGCGCCCGGCTCGTGCCGTCTTTGTTTGGCGGAAGTGAAAGGTATGCGGACTTTGGTCGCGGCTTGCCTTTATCCTGCGGCAGAAGGCATGGAAGTTCTTACAAACACCACCGAAGTGCGTGAGGCGAGACGGATTAATGTTGAATTAATCTTGTCAAACCACGACCGCGAATGCCTAACTTGCGTGCGTAACGGAAGTTGCGAGCTTCAAAAGCTTTGCGACGATTTGGGGATACAGGATATTCGCTTCAAAGGCGAAGATCCTACGCTTCCGCTTGATGAAAAATCAGTCGCTATTTGGCGAAACCCGAACAAGTGCATACTTTGCCGCCGCTGCGTAAGCGTTTGTAAAAACGTTCAAACCGTTTCGGCAATCGACACCGTGAATCGCGGATTCGCGACAAAAATCGGAACGACATTCGATAAATCTATCGCCGACGTTAACTGCGTAAACTGCGGGCAATGTATTACGGCGTGCCCCGTTGCGGCGTTGCGCGGCGCAAATATGCTGACAGAGGTTCAAGACGCGATAAACGATCCTGACAAGCACGTTGTTGTGCAAGTCGCGCCGTCGGTCAGGGTTTCAATTGGCGAACTTTTTGGTATGCCGATTGGAACGCGTGTAACCGGCAAACTTGCGGCGGCGTTGCGCCGCTGTGGATTCGACGGCGTGTTCGACACGGATACGGGCGCGGATTTCACCATTATGGAAGAGGGAACCGAGCTTATTCACCGTTTGCAAAACGACGGAAAGTTGCCGCAAATCACATCATGCTCTCCGGGATGGGTAAAATTCTGCGAGCATAATTATCCCGAACTTTTGGATAACTTATCCACCGCGAAATCGCCGATGTCAATGTTCGGCGCGCTATTGAAATCATACTACGCGAAGCAAAAACGCATTGATCCGGCAAAGATATACGTCGTGGCGATTATGCCGTGTACGGCGAAGAAATTCGAAGCGTCGCGCGAAGAACTGAGCGGCGCGGGATATTCTGACGTTGACGCGGTGTTAACCGTTCGCGCGGCGGCAAGATTAATCAAAAGCGCCGGCGTTCGGTTCGATAGAATGCCTGACGAAGAGTTTGATACTCCATTTGGAATCGGAACCGGCGCAGGCGCCATTTTCGGCGCAACCGGCGGCGTTATGGAAGCGGCATTGCGTACAGTTTCGGAAGTTTTGGAGAACAAACCGCTTGATAAAATTGATTTCGACGCGGTTCGCGGCACAAGCGGCATTAAAGAAGCTGAAATTACAATCGCCGGCAAACCGCTTAAAGTCGCCGCCGTGAACGGACTTGGAAACGCGCGAAAAATGCTTGATAAGGTTATTTCCGGCGAGGCGAAATATGACTTTATCGAAATCATGGCTTGCGAAGGCGGCTGCGTAACCGGCGGCGGCCAACCTATTGTGGACGCGAAAACCCAAATGGATATTGATGTTAAAAAGGTTCGCGCGGGCGGACTTTATGATGAGGACAAATCGCTAAAAGTACGCAAAGCGCATGAAAACCCGATTGTTAAAAAGGTTTATGAGGAATTTTTGGGCGAACCGTGCGGACATAAGTCGCACAAACTGCTTCACACACATTTTACCAAGAGATAAACTGTTCAGCTACACCACGGCGCCCAAAAGGGCGCCGTTTTTGTTGGAAATGCACAAATTTTTTCGTAATTTATGTGAAACATCTACAAAAATAACCATTGTATTTTTCGGATAAAGGTGATAAAATATACATGTACGATACACGAGTGTGTCGGACTACAGAGAACTGTTAGCAGTTCTTTTTACCACAACTGGTAAACTTTTTTCATTTCCCTCCGTTTATTTTATTAAACGGACATAGGCTAAATGTCTTCGACATTTAGCCATTTTTTTATTGATTTGCAATTTAGGTTGATTAATGATATAATTTTAGGCGAGAATTTTTTGAAATATTGCGATTGGTTCACATAATTTGAGCAGCAGGTTCACATAAAAAATTTCAATTACATTCGAACGATATTATGTAAACTTTTTTTGGTTTTAAGGGGTGAATTTTTATGCAAGTTATAAATACTGTGGCGGCATTTTTGGTGCTTATTGCGATTGGCTGGTTCGTCGCGAAACGAAAATGGGTAAACGACGACTTTGCGAAAGGTGTCGCAAAAGTGCTGTTTAACATTATGCTTCCAAGTTTGATCATTATTTCAATGCAATACGAATTCACGCCCGAAATTTTGGTGACAAGCGGCGCTCTGATTTTAGTCGCGTTCGCGGTTGTACTTGTCGGGCTTTTAATCGGTTGGCTTTTCAGCGTCATCACCGGAGTGAAAACTTATCTAAAGCGAATAATCACATCGGTTATGGGATTTTCGAACTTCAGTTTCATGGGCTATCCCGTCGCGTATGCGGTATACGGCGCGGAAGGCTTATTTTACGCGGTAATCTTCAGTTTGCCGTTTTTCGTACTGGCACAGTCGGTCGGAAATATCATTTTAAACGAAAAAGGGAAATTCGGCTTGAAAAAGCTGCTTAACCCGCCGATAATCGCGGTTTTGACAGGATTTGCGCTGTTTGTGCTTTCAATTGAACTACCGAGCGGGATTTACATTACGCTTGAGCTTGTAGGACGGTCAACCGTGCCGCTTGCTATGCTTTTAGCAGGACTTTTGTTGGCGGGCGCGCCGCTTAAAGCGATGTTTGGCGAATGGCGATACTTCGCGGTGTCGGCGCTTAGGCTGGTTCTCTATCCACTCCTACTGTTCGTAGTGCTGAGATTGCTGGGATTTGAAGGAATGATGCTCGGCGTTCCGGTTATAATCACCATGATGCCCGCGGCGGTTAAAATAATCGTAAGCGCGGCAAACTTTGACGGCGACGCAGTCGCCGCGGCGCAGATAATCATGGTAAGTACAATTCTGTCTGTTATCACCGTGCCGCTTATGGTTTGGTTTTTGCTGTAATTTCAACTTAGTATACCACCTGAGTAAAAACTGAAAATTTGAACAAAAAAACGTTGACAGTACCGTGTAAATATGTTATATTTACATAGTATACTAGGCATCCTAGTTTGTCAGCGTTTTTCGTATTTCAAGGAGGGATTTTGTTGCGTCCGAAACCTTTATATAGTCAAATTGTGAAGTTTGTGAAGGAAAAAATTCATTCCGGCGCATGGGCGGCGGGCGATAAAATTCCATCCGAGAAAGAACTTGCCGAGATGTTTAACGTTAGCTCGATTACCTCAAAGCGCGCGCTTCGCGAACTTCAGGTTATGAAACTGATAGACAGCAAAAAGGGCGTCGGAAGCTTTGTCGCGGAAACGCCGCGCGACGTTCGTGATAACAAAACCAATTTGGTTGTTTCGCTGGTTATGCCTAGAGGAACGACAGGTGTTGAAGTCGTGGATATGATTTCGGGCGCGTCGGATTTTTTGCAGTCGAAAGACTGCTTCCTCTCGTTACATATAGTTTCCTGTAACGCCGAAGCGGAACGTGAAACCTTGTTAGATTTGGCGCGGAAGCGAACCGGAGGAATTATACTCGCGCCGTACATGTCATCGGCAAATTCCGCCGTCGTCGCGACGATAAAAATGAACGGAACGCCTGTGGTAACGGTCGGGCAAAGCTATGAAGGAATTCCTGTTTCAAGCGTTGTGTCTGACAATTTCGGCGGCGGTTTTATATCCACCGAACATTTAATCAAAAATGGGCATAAAAACATCGCGTTCCTCTCGAATGTTCCAATCGCCGACTCTTCCTCCGCTCGCGAGCGGTATTTGGGGTTCAGCGCGGCGTTACAAAAATACGGAATCAAAAATGAGTTTGAAAACAATCTGCTCGACACTCTTTGCGAAGAGCAGTGGGCGAGCGAAATCAAGAGTATTAAAGACCACGAAAAGCAGTCTGATTTTTATATTAAATTTTTGAAGAAACTGAAAGCGAAAAATGTCACCGCGCTGGTTTGCAGCTGTGACTTTTTCGCTTATTTGCTTATTTATTTGTGCAAAAAAATCGGATACAGCGTTCCGGGTGATTTTTCGGTTACCGGATTCGACAAAATGGACATACCTTACGAGGTCGCAATGCCCGTTACGACGATTGAGCAGGATTTTTATTCGTTAGGTTATAAATCGGCTGAAGAAGTTTGGAACATCATAAATACCGACGCGGCAAGCCGTATAATCGCCGTTCCTGTACGGTTTATCGATGGCGAAACCGTGAAAGATTTGACGTGTAACGAAGAAAAGTTGCGAAAATTAAGTTAAATATCAATTTTACATATTGAAGGAGCGTTAAAATGACATCAAGAGAGCGAATCATCAAAACCGTATTAAACGAGAAAACCGACCGAGTGCCGTTTATATTTCCCTTCGGGCCGTGGATCGAAACCGTGGAACTTTGGCGGACGCAGGGGCTCGGAGTGAACGAGGATTATACAGCGAAAACAGGTTGCGACGCCGGATTTTTGCCGGTTCCCGCAAATTGGGTAAACCTTGGATACTGCCCGGCGTTTGAGGAGGGAACCATTAGCGATGACGGGGAAAAACGGGTGTTTTTGAATTATCAGGGAATCGTTACCGAAGTAAAACACGGCAACGTTAGCATACCGAACTTTTTGGAATATCCGGTGAAAACGCCGGACGATTGGAAGCGGCTGAAAGAAGAACGTTTGCAACCTAAACTTGAAGAGCGAATCACCGTTGACATTGACGAACTCAAGGCTTGGGCGGCTGCACACGATGGACCAATTCAGTTGGGCAACTTTCCTTATGGGCTTTTCGGGACGGCGCGGGACTTGATTGGCGTTGAGGAGCTGCTTATGTGGTTCTATGATTATCCCGAAGTTATCGCGGATATCATGGATACGCTGACCGATTTGTGGCTTACAATTTACAAAGAAGTGGCGAAGCACATACAAATTGATTGCATACATATTTGGGAAGACATGTCGGGCAAGCAGGGGCCGCTTATCTCGCCGGCGATGATGTACGAGTTTATGGTTCCGAATTATAAGCGAATTCGGCAGTTTTGCGACGAAAATAATATTCCGATCCTCTCGCTTGACACCGACGGAGATTGCGATTTACTGTTCGATCCGCTTATCGAGGGCGGAATAAACTTGATTTATCCCTTCGAGGTTGCGGCGGGTTCTGACGTTGTGGAGATTAAGAAACGATATCCGACGCAGTTTTGCGCGATGGGCGGAATTGATAAGATGGAAATCGCTAAGGGCGAATATGCTATCGACAAAGAGATTGAGCGAATTATGCCAGCGATTGAGGGCGGCGGATATATTCCGGCGTTTGATCATCTGATTCATCCCGAAGTTTCATATGATGATTTTTTGTATTTTGCGAAGAAGTTACGCAAGGCTTGCGGGATTGAGTAGTTTGCGCCTTGCGGGCGGGGGCTGTCTTGCGCTGACAAGCGCATATGTGCGGCTGCTGCCGCAGGTTTTTAGGGCTTTGCCCTAAAAACCCCTTTGCCGCTGAGGCGGCAGACTTTGCGCTCGTCAGCGCAGGACGACAAGGGTGTGTTGACACCCTTGTCAAGCCCCAAAAAACTTTTGACGGCAAAAGATGATGAAACTCCTCGCCAAAACCGCTTCGGAGGTCTAAATCTCTAAGCAGTAAACTGCTAAGAGCTTTATGCCAAACCGTCGCCACTATGCCGCCGACCCACTAGCGGTCAACTGCAACCAATCACACTTCGCCACGAAACGTCTCGTGTTCTTGGGCAGTTTTCACAGGGGTGGCATTAGCCGAATCCCAAATACAGATTTGGATGCCACTCCCAAACCGCGTGTGTGCCCGTCTGGCATGAGGGCGACAAGAGTTAGCGAACCGCATTCGCGGAAAGACTAGTGTGTGCGAACGCTGCTCTCTGTCGAGAGCGACCCGCGCCTAAAAGCGCGAGATGTTGTTTTGACAGGGGCGAGTTGTTTGCACTCACTTCCGCGCCATGTGCGCTCGGTTTTTGAGCGTGTGAGTCCGCAAGGCGCTTTTGATCAAACTTTTGGCGCGCAAAAGTTTGCTGGATTGGCAAGGACTGGTCCTTGCCGCGCCGCGCGCGACCGCGCAAAATGCTCCAGAGCCTCGCTCTGAAAGAAAGGACAAATTCTATGACCAAATACATACAACTAAAACGCTCAAACGATGATAAAACAGTAAAATTAAACGATATCCCATTTTCGTTTAGCTATAAAAGCGACGGATTGAACGCGAAGAATTTTGAAATCGGCGAATATTACACCGTTGACGGCGATGAGCCTGTTTCGTTCGGATATTTCACCGGAATGGTGACCACTAAACAAGCGATGAGCGACTGGTGGGGACCTGACGAGCTGAACGCCAACTATTCTCCGCGAATTTTCATTGGTGATACGTTGGGATACCTGCAAATTGTATATCGAAATCAAACATGCGAGTATATTCCGCTGATTTTCGGGCTAAACATTTGGAATTACGAAGTTTATTACGAGCAAAAGGAGCACGAGCGCGGGAATTATCAAACTTTTTTCGCGCCGCATAAGGAACCGTTTGTGTCAGATATGAACGCGAAAAAATTGCTGGACGACGCGCGACTGTTGAACGAAATGGATGAGGAAACCGATAAAGGTTCGAAGTTTATCATGGCGGTGAAGCTTGCGGACGAAGCTGTTGAGGGGATAAAAATTGTATCTTCCTCTGCTAAGGCAAACGACGCGTTTATTACCGCGGCGACGTTTTTGAAGTCGGGCGAGGCCGCGCCGAATGTTGAAAAAATTATCGAACCGGAGATTTTCTTAAATAAAAGGTATGAACCCGCGTTGGAGTTGCTTGCGCGGCGGCTGTATCAGTTCAGGGACGAGATTCCCGCGCGATTGGAGCGCGTTTTACCGGACAATTACGCCGGACCGGACGTTCGGTTCTTCGGCAACAACGTCGCGGATATTTTGACCAACGTTTACGCGGCAAACCTTGACGATATTGCGAAGAAAAAGATTGACGCGAACGGAATGCCGGTTACATCGTCGGAGGGTTCGCCGAACTTCGGATGTTACGTCGGATTCGGGACGTTTCGCGACAACGTCGGCGCGTATTCGAAGGATATTTGGAGCCGCGATGTCGGGCGAACTTTGATGGAGTTGAACCGCGCGGGCTGCACCGAACGAATCAAAGAAGCCGCCGAAAGCTTGAACGGATATTTGTATGATTTATCGCCGCTGAACGGTAAGCCGAATTGGAAGCGGATTGCGAACGCGGGCGAGAAAAGCGAGCAATGCGCCATAAACGCAGGCGGCAAGGAGAATGACGGACACGGCGCGATCATGCTGTCTATGTACGCCGCGTATCGGGGCGGAGCGCTTGATATCGCTTGGTTGAAGGAACATGAAAAGGAAATCACCGACGCGGCGGCGTTTATTTTCTGGCAGATTGAAAATCCGACCGAGTCGAATTTTGATAAAGTTTTGCATTCCGAAAGCGAGGCGTCGATTCAGAAGTACGGTTTTCGTGATTTGTACTCGAATACCTTCGCGTACTACGGTTTGAAAGCGTACGAAAACATCGCTCGCGACTGCGGGTTTGACAAATTGCGGGAAAGATGCGAAAAGCATGCAAAAACGCTGACGGACGGAATGTTGGAGGTTTTCGTTTTCGATCATCCGAAGTTCGGGAAGATATTTAACGACAATACATACGACGTTTGGACGTATGACTACAAGCGATTTGCGTTGTTATTCTTAGTGCCTGATTTGTATGGGTTCGAGGCGAACGAGTGCCCGTTTTTCGATATAATCAAAAATACATACGATTCTATGAAAGAAAGCGGCATTGACCCGTACAGCGGGCGGCAAATGGGATACGCGCAAGGTTGGATTAACGAGATTTGCGCGCTTATGGACGATGTTGAGATGTTTAGCAAGTGCATTGAGGCGACGGCATTTTGCTGCTATAACCAATACGAGTTTCACTACATGATTCCCGAGGGCGTGGTGAAGCATTTTTCGAATAAATATTGGTTCCGCCAGTCGGATTTAGGCAATTCCATTCAGCAGGGCGAGATTATGAAGTCGTTGAATTTGATTATCGGGATTGACACAATTACCGATAAGGTGAATTTTATCCCAAGGTTGACAAATGATGTTGACGGCGTTGAGGTTAAAGGGTTTAAGGGAATTGATATGCGCTACGTTCGCTCAAACGACGGATATGAGTTTACTTTCAAGTCGAACGAGCCGATTCATGTCGGAAAAGTGCGGTTAGGACCGTTTGTTAAAGGGTTTGCGGCGCCAAATGAGGTTGGCGGGTATAAAACTTGCGTAAAAGAAATTTTTGGAAACGTGTATCTGGATATCTTAATTGATAAGGAACTCGGCGAGTTTGAATTAAATATTTAATTAAATTCATATAAAGCAACACATTTTAGGAGGGTAAAAAATGAAAAAGTTTAGCAAAATTACATCTTTATTGGTAGTATTCACAATGGTGGCAACGTTGTTTGTGTTAATTCCGCTGCAACCTGCGACGGCGAATCCGACGAGTCCGTCTGCGCCGCCGATTGAGCGGGCGTGGCATGGTTGGGCGCGCTCGCAAAGAGGCGTCGGACCGTTCAGAACGTCTCCTACCGCGACGGCGGCAGAGTCGGTTGCAAACGCAACAACTGCAAATAACGACCAAGGTCCGTATGGTTTGCACGATTCGGGCGGTGGCGGCGGCGTTAATGTTACAAGTTTCCAGCTTGGAACTAACAATTTAAGCGCTACCGGCGATTATCGAGAAGCGTGGGTAATGTTTGAGTTAACCGAAGAGCAGGTAGATACAATTAAATCGTTAAACCCTTTAAGCACCGATATAGACGAGCAGGTTCTGTTCGGATTTACTCCTATTGAAATTTCGACAGGCGGCACACCTGCTTGGCCGTTGTATTGGAATATTTATTTGGTTCCGGCGGAGATAACACACGGTTTTCTAACTTATGATGATGTAGAAAACACTTATTCGTACCCGGGCGGCGTTAATTATATCACAATGTTCCAACGAATGGCTACAGCGAGAGACTTTTTAAGATTTATTAATCCTGACTTGCCGCAAGCCGAGCTTACTTCGTCATCTAATATACGCCCGCCCGCGGCAAGAGCCGGCGTGACGAACGCCGCAGGACTTTCCGGCGTAGTATTCTTTAATATTACCGCGGCTCTTCAAGCTTATCTTGAAGATTTCGCGGCAGGCGAAGTGTATGACGATCTTTTTAACGATGGCATAGTCAGAGTTATGATGTCAATATCTTGTTTAGACAATAACGGAATCCTTGCAAGCGCTTCGGTTGCGCCGACCATGAGATTATATGTTCCGACCGAACTTCCGGACACGTTTGAGTTTACTGTTAACGCAAACAATCCCGCGGACACGGTTGCGATTGAAATAGTCGGCACAAGAGCAGGCTATACCATCAACGTAACATTTGAATCAAACGGAAATTCGGAAACAATCAGCGGTCTTGCCGCTTCCTCTGCTATTACACTATTTCCTACTCTTAATGTTCCGTTTGTCGTAGATAACGACAGCAGTTTTAATGTTATAATAGAAGTGTTTAACAACGAAGAAGATTTAGAGGCTTCGTTTGATTACTTTGATGAAGAGGGCGGCTTGCTTACCCTCAATACATTCAGAGTTAATTTTGACAGCCGCGGCGGAAATTTAGTTCCACGAATCAGAGGGGTCGCAGCAAATGCAATCATCACAGAGCCGAATGAACCTATTCGCGAGTACAACGAGTTTATCGGTTGGTTTAGAGATAGAAACCTTATGCAAGAGTGGAATTTCGATACTGATTACGTGTCGGATTACGCCAATTCAACAACCGGAATTTTGACGCTGTACGCCGGGTGGTTATTCGACGGCGCGAATCCGGCATTATCGAGAGTTATAACTCAACCGTCATTAATGCAAATGGTTCGAAGTGACGGCGGAATTTACGCTATTCCGGATCGAAACGATTTCGTTATTCTTGGAAACGCGAACACCATTATGGGGCCGGCAGTAGGAACCGGTGTACAAATCGGTCCCGGTGGAGGTTCTCCGGCGGCGCGGCGCGACGTTGTGTTCAGATATGATTTATCGCCTGAAGATATCACGAATATTCTGTCTGTCGATGGCTCTACCGACGAGAGAAGTGTAACTTTTACAGTTACATTAAACGGTATTGAGAATGCAAGCGGACCGGAGCCGGCATTTACGGCGTTTTTGATTCCTGCGGACAAAGTTTATGACATACACTTAAATCATCCTCAAAGATGGCCGGCTATGGGAGTTACTAATCCGTTTGCCGCCCAAATTCCGGGTATTATTGCTCCTTTGAATCAAAATGTTGGGTTAAGCGCGTTTGATATGCTAATTAACGAAATGTCTGCCGCCGAATTTTTAAGATATGCTCCGCAAGTTACGGTTTCTTACCCGCGAAGCGGTCCTTTCCCGATGGAATTAAGCTTCGACTTTACCAATATATTACAAGCATACTTCGATGACCCTGCAAACGCTGGCGTTACCAACTTCGCTTTTGTTTTAACGAACATAACAACCGTTAACACGTTGGCATTCATTCACGGAACAGACCAAGACACGCGCCCGAAATTATTTATACCCGCTGAGCAAACTGAGGGATTGGGACTGCCAAGAATTCAAGCTTTCGATCAAGCAAACGCACCGCTTACTATGGATAATATCAAAGACGCGACCGTTATAAATATACGAGGATTCGGATCGAGGAATATTCCGGGCGGCGACCCGGAAAACGTTACACCAATTCTCGCATTCTATGACGGAAACAACCGAATGATAGATTATCTGATCGTTCCGGCGGCGAATATTGAGTTGTATGCTACGCAAACGTTTATAAGTTTCGCGGGCGGAGTCGGCGCGTTTACTGATGTTGCGGCTGCATCATCGGTAAGAGTAATGTTCCTTGAAGGTTTTAATACTCTTCGTCCACTTGCAAGAGTACTGGCCGTAGAATGACGGGTATCTACCCCAGAGCAAGCTCTGGACCCGCGTGCCTTATGGCACGCATTCCGCGGTAAACCGCGGGGTATTTACCCGGCTGTCGTCGCAAAAATGTCATTTGCTGAGCCGTCGAAAACTGGCTGTGGCATCAAAATTTTAATTTTGCTAATGCCACGTCCTTGAGGACTTCCCAAGAGTTCAAGGTGCTTTTTGCCGCTGAACGATTGGGTGAAGTCTACCGTGTTTTCGCAAACGGCTCGTACTTGAGGATTGCCCAAGAACACGAGTTGTTTGCTGACGAAGTGTGATTGGTCGCAATCTACCGGCAAGCAAGCATTTTTGCTTTCTCGAATAAATAAGGAGGAGTTTGAATGAGTATCAGAATGAAACCGTTATGCTTACTACTGGCATTTACTATGGCGCTTTCCATTTTGCCGATTTTTGGCGCAACGCCGGCAATGGCAGGGACAACGGTGGAATATGTCAATGTCAGAACGATTGTAAGCGTTGACTTTGGAGGAACACAAGGCAATCCGACAGTTTCGGGCGACAACACGCCAAGCGGAACGCAAGTCGTTCTTGACGGAAGGATAACGAACGGCGCGTTCGCGGGCGGCGGTGGCGGAAATCGCCATAGATTATTCTTTTTAACATTTGATTTAGCGAATTATATGAATATTTTAGACGAGTTGGATTCGCTTACCATTGGAATGCACGCTGATCTTGGTGGCGGCGGAAACGCTAACAGTAATTTTAACGTGTATCTTCTTACATCCGATCTTACCATGAGAATTACGCAAAGCGATATACCAACCTACGGCGCGGCAAGAAATTTAGGTTTAATCACTTACCGCTCTAATTTGGTGTGGCAGCAAACAGGCGTTCCGCCCGCCTCTCCGATGAATTCGCCTAATATATTGCCTCACGTGCTTGAATATTTTGCGAATAATCCGGGGCAAACCATTGTTGGACTTAAATTTTTCGGAACGTCAGACGTAACGGTTTTCGTGCCTAACACGAATCTCACATATGGCGCTAACGGACGACCGCTTAGGCCTCACCTTGAAGTTTCATACGCGCCGGAGTTGGTTCCAATTGCTAACGTCGGCGAGGAACTTGAACAGCTTTTCCCTCGCGCGATTTATACCGACACTTTCAATTTAGGGCTAGCAACGACCTGGCCGGGATTCGGCGGCACGATTTCGTGGCAAAGTTCTCGTCCTGACGTGATTAACAACAGCGGCGTTCTTGTTAACCGCCCGGGATTTCATGGAAGTAGCACGCTGGTTCAGTTCGAAGCGACCGTTACTTTAAACAATATCACCCGCGTTTTCACCTATGAAACAATGGTGTTGCGTCAAGGAAGTTTTCCGGGAACCGAAACCGCTGTGGTAAACAACTCGATGGATATATCGTTTAATATATCCTCAAACGTCTCAGGCGTAACGGGATACGTTCTCAGAGTTCCGAATTCATACCTTGTGCCGGGCGATTACTATACTTTACATTCGGCAAACGGAACCCTGATATCAAGATTTATAGCAAATATGAACGAAACCACTACTCAAATCGACGTCTCGAATTTTGTAAGCGGAAATTCCGCAAATTTCGCGCTTGCGGCGACAGGAAACGGACGTTTAAGAGACAGCGATGATTTATTTATTCTCGACGGCGTTGACGACGATATACGACAGGCTATGAACGCGCTTGCAATGTTAGATCTCGGCGATACAAGCGCGGTAATCCGCAATATGACATTGCCTCCTTCAATCAACGGCGTCACTATACGTTGGCAATCTTCAAATCAAGAGTTTTTGGGAAACAACGGCCGTGTTGACCGGCCGTTTGCAGGCGAAGGCGACGCACACGTTGCGTTGGCGGCTATTGCGACTGTCGGCGGATATACGTTTAGCCGGGTTTTTTCGGTAACCATCTTACGACAAGATGGCGGCGCGGGTTTCCGCGAGCTTCGAGACCCGCAACATATAACCGACGAAGCGTTTTTCGGAGTTTGGAACCCTAACTTAAACAACGGACTCGGCGGGTGGGTTCCGCAGCAGGTTTTTAGGGCAAGCATGAATAACTGGGCAGGCGGCTGGGTGACTTATAATCATCCTGTGCTAAGATACGACTTGCTCCCGGACCTCAGATATGTTATGCTCGCGGCACAGCGTGGAGATTACGACGAGGCGAGAGCGCAACTCTTGGTTTACTACCGAAACCGTGATTTAGGGCGAACGTATGAAGTTCCTATGCGTCCGAATTTCTTTGCCGCCGAAATGATGGCGGAAGACATATTCGGTTGGTGGCAATTAGACATTCCCGTCGCAATGACTCACATCGGACCGGAATGGCGGTGGCACACTATCGATATCGACCTTACGCCGTTAGGATATTCGGTTCCCAGATCGTTTTTCCTAATGGACAGCGACATGGACGGCTCCGCGATTGAAATAAAAAGCCGCAGATGGGGCAACGGGCAATATGGAGCGGAAATGCTTATTATGGTGGACGGAGTACAAAGAACTTTCCCTGTTCACGCTGACATGTTCATAAGCGCGGGCGCAAATTCTGACGTAAACTTTGGTAATGAGGAAATATTGCTCGTGCGCGAAGCTTTGGGCGAGCCGCAGATACATACAGATGTACATGGCAGAACGTCTATCATCCCTACTCCTTTCGGAGATGACACCGCGCGAACTTATTTGCACTTTAACCTTCCCGACATGGGGCGAATTACGTCAATGCAACTGAGGTTTTACGCACGATCTGACGTTGATCGAGATAAAAAGATGTTCGTTTTCTTCCCGAGGAGTCAGCAGGTTCTTGACACCGTTTTTAACGAGCATGCGTTCACGTGGGACGGACATTTTCCGATGATTTTCAACTATAAACTAACCGGATACATATGGCATGCCGGAATATCAAGTTTGTGGAACCTGGAAGCCGAGTGGCTGAATGTTGGCCCTCGTTTGCAACCTATTCAATGGATGTTAGAGCGATATCTTCGAACCGAAGAGGAAATATTCGGCTTTAAAGCATTAGAATATGTGATAGAAATGTATACTCAGCAATCCGACGTAGGATTTCCGCGCCGCCTCGACGCCGGTTGGCGTGTCGCGAACTTAAACAGCCTGCTTTTCGGAATGTTGGACAGCAGTCTTATGACGCCGGAAATTCTTACCGCACTCTTGAAGTATATTCACGAGCATGTGCGAGTCGGCGGATTGCAAGCCGTCAGCGTCGGCGGCGCGTTTAACCAGGTTTTGGCGCAGCTTTACGGTTCGTTCCACGCAATGGGATGGCATCCTGAAATACGAATTGACGGCGAGTGGGAACGGGCGAAAACATCACTTGTAAATTTGTTTGATATATATCTTAATCCCGACGGAAGTTATCCTGAATCTACTTCCGGTTACATCCTCGGCGTTTTAAGAGAAATGTTGGCAATACTTGAAATAATATCTATTCATGAGGAAGAGGATAATCACCATTACGCCGCTATGATTCGACATTTCCAAATGCTCGCGCGGTATTTCGTCGATATGACAATGCCCGCAAGGCAGATGCAGCCATGGGGAAGCGGCGGGCGGCATGATGGTATCACCGCGGTTTATCAACAGCTTTATCAGCGATTCCCGTTAGTTGATCCTTACGGATTTACCGCCTATTTGCAATCGAATGGCGAAAGAGGAACCAGGCCGTATTGGTACTCTGTTTTATATCCGTGGAAAGCCATTGCGTTTATGCGAAGCGGTTGGGGGCGTAATGATTACGGCGCGACTATAAACACAACGTTCGGCGGTTCTCACTCTCACCCCGATGATTTGGGGCTTGACGTGTGGGCATATGGCAGAGCTATGCTTGTTGAGGTTGGCGGAAGCGGATATGTTCAAGGTTCGCCCGTATCCCAAATTATGACCCAAACTTCTTCGCACAATACGATAGAAATCAATAACCGAAATCAATTACGACATCCCGGTAACATCAACTTTAATCAGCCGCAGAGAATGCTGCTTGCCACAAACAGAGTGTTCGACTTTCTTCACGCGGGTTCCGATAAAATTTGGCCAAGATATCAAGATCATGAAGACATTTGGCAAGCAGGGTTTGAAGCGCACAGAAAAGTTTTCTTCGTTCACAACAGATTTTGGATCGTTTCGGACTTCATATTCCCTGACGATAATGACGCGCATACTTACAGGCAGATTTGGCGTCCCGACACTCGAAACTTCTTAAGTATTGACCCGGTTACCAAAGCGATGACAACCAACTATGCGAATAGCCCGCAGATACAGGTCGTTCCTGCCGACCCTCACGAAATTATCGCGAGAAACGATAGAGGCTTTATGATAAGCCCGCAACATGGCGAAGAAATTGCCGATTTCGTTTCATACCTTCGCGTAGATCATGTGGGGCCGGCAACATTTGACACCCTGCTTTTCCCTGATCGTCAAGGGCAACAAACATTCGTGGCGGTGAATAGAATTCCCCTTAACGTTCCGACATATGTTGCGACTTCACTTAGAATTAACATCGGTCAAAACACCGGATTCTTCTATTCAGGGAACGATTTCCATCCCGGCTTCCCGCCGGAAATGAGATTTTCGGCAACGGTTTGGAATCCGCCCGCACCGTTGCCGCCCGGTTGGGAACGCCCTCGCTGGTACGCAGGAATGCCTGACTGGCGCGAGTTTAACTTCCCGACGCGCTCGTTTGACAGATTTACAACCGACGGTCAAATGGCGTATGTTGAACTTGACGTTAATAATAACTTAGCGATGATAGCGTTAACTAAAGGAACTACGCTTACACGCGACGGTGAAGATTTAGTATCTTTCGACGGAAGATTGGCTGACTTAGGCGTAAGATGGGAACACCGAACCATGTTTATCGACACCGAAAGCCGCACTCTTCCTGAAAACGGAGTTAGAATCGTAACCGACACACAAGTTGATCGCGTAATCTTTAACGGCGTAAGTGTTCAGTTCACAACCGATGGTAACGCTATCACAACCAACGGCAGAACACCCGTTCCGCCGCCACAAATTCCTCCGAACGCTCCGCCTATCGGTTCAGATCCGCCTATCGGCAGACCTGACGGCGGCGGAAACCTTTCCGCTCCGGGCGCGGGAAATAATGTGAATCAACTTCCTCCGCTTCCTCCGCTTCCTCCGATAAATGGCGGGGATAACGGCAACGTAAGCGATTTGCCGTTCGCAGACATCGAAAACCACTGGGCGCGGGAAGAAATTCTTCGAATGTACGCGCGCGGCGTTGTAAACGGCGTGGCAGACCATGAATTCGCACCGAACAGCAATATCACACGCGCGCAATTTACCACAATTTTGGTAAGAGCGCTTGGAATTCCGCTTTACACCAACAACGGCAACGGCGACATATTCAATGATGTAAACGGAATCGATTGGTTCGCCTCCGCCGTCGCCGCGGCGTATAACGCCGGACTTGTAAGCGGATATAACGGAACTTTCCGCCCGAACGACGAGATTTCACGGCAGGAAATGGCGATAATGCTTATGACGGCATTCGAAATGATGAATTTGGAGAATGATCACTCCGCTGATTTAAGCATATTTGCAGACGCTTCGCTGATTGCCGACTGGGCATACGACGCGGTTGCCGGCGCAGTTGGCGCGGGGCTGATGTCAGGCGTTGGAAATGACGAATTCTCGCCGCTAACATCCGCGACGCGCGCGCAAGCGACGGTTGTAATCAGCAGACTGCTTGATTTATCGCCAACATCTGAAAGGGGGCTTGACTGATGAGAAAATTTATATCGTTAATAATTACATTCGCCATGATTTTCGCGCTTATGTCGGTTACAAGCATAATGGTAATGGGAATGCCCGACGAAACGCCGGGCAGAGAACGACCTGACTTAATGTGGAGCACGGTGCGACTTGACTATGGCGCGTTCACGCGGGAAACCATAGCGCCACAGCAACGAGCAATGTTCATGATTGACGGCGGCCCCGGTTCCGCGATAAGGGAAACATTTTTACGATTCGACCTTGAAGATTTCTTCGAGCAATATAAAAATGACGAAATCGAGATTCAAGAACTTAGAGTAAAGCTAAATATCATGGGAACCGACCAGCAACCTATCGGCATCTACCTAATGCCGCCGCATATGTCTGAGTTTAATTACAGAACAATAGACGGAGCTTTCGTTGCCGCCACTCGTCCGCCGAGCAACAGTTCGATGAGAAACAACGTTGAATATCTGGTCGGGCGGTTAACTCCACGATCTCCGGGACATTTGCTTACCGCTGATTTATGGAACGGTGTTGACGGCTTCGGAATCAGAGACTTTTTGGCAAAATATCCTGACATCACCGGCGTAACCATGAGGTTGTCAAAGCTTTATCAGGTTGGCAGCAATGGTTTAGCGTTGACTCACACCGGTGCGAGAACCATCGTTACCATGACGGGCATGACAAGAATGCCGAACGAACCGATTATGAGAGTCGGATATATAAGCGACGCCATCAGACGTGTGCGAGCTTGCATTGCTGAGCTTAACATCACCGACGACCCGCTGAATATATCGGAAAATCTAACTTTGCCGACGTCATGGCATAACGGTGTCGCAATAAACTGGCACTCGTCGAATCCAAGCGTGATAAATCCTGCAACGGGAGCTGTAAACCGCCCTGCGTTCGGCGCAGGGGACAGGGATGTGACGCTGACCGCCACATTTTCTTACGCCGATTTCTCATATCAAGTGAGATATGACCTAACGGTGCTGGCAATGCGCGCGAATCCCGCACACGCGCACGTTACGTTTCCCGTTGACACCACCGCAACCGACGCGCTCGTAGGAAACAGCACGATAACAGCTGACGTATCAAGCATTATGGCGAGTATAGCCAACTTAGATTCGGTATGGCTTAGACTTATCCCGCTTAACGGCAGATTTAACGTTGGCGATAACGTAACCGTAACTTTCGGCGGCAATACCATTACGTCACAGCTTGACGATAGCGGAAGCGTCTACATCGGCGACTTATCCGCCGCTCTTGCCGCCGCAGGGAGCAATAATGTAACCTTTAACATTCAATCAACCGCCGCATTTAACGGCGCGACGGTAAATGTAACTCCCGACTTGCGTCCCGCGATATTTGCGCCGACATTGCAAGACGCGCTTAACGAAACCGCGGATTATATCACGGCGGACGCGATATACTACGGCGATATAAACTATGTGCGGGGAAATCTGAACTTATTTACCGAATGGCGGTATTCGGCGATTATAAGTTGGGCGTCGATCCGACCGGATATCATCGATCCTGCGACCGGAATCATTACTCGTCCGCAGACTGATACGCCGGTAACTCTTACTGCAACGGTGACGATCGGCAGTTTGTCAACGACGCGAACCATAAACATTATCGCTCTCGGACTAAATTCCGACGCCGCATATTTCGAGCGACTGTTTAGCGAAATGACATTCCCGCGAACAGTTGAAACATACAACTTCACCCTTCCGACCAACATCGCGCGAACGCAACTTACCGTTGATTGGGAATCGAGCAGCCCTTATATAGTCGCGATAAATGCGGGTTCCGGTGATTATGTAAACGTAATCATTGACCGCCCTCGCTTCGCGGATAATCAAACGCGAATCACCGCGATAATCGACGACGACGGAACGCGAGTTGAACATGACTTCGTCTTCACTATCGTTCGTCACTCGGCGAATAACCTCTTTATTAACAGACTTATTATCGACGATGACGATAGCGAACACAAACGTTTGGCAATCAGCGAAAACCTTGATATCCCATGGCGAATCGAGGGCAATAACCGAACAATTTCGATTGACAGCCGTGATTTTAATCCGTTTTCCGAATTTTTGGTGGTGTATGAAGGTCTGCCTGTCAGCGGTTTAAGAGTTTACTCTTCCCGCGACGCTCTTTCGTGGCAGCATATGCACACAACAGGGCTGATTCAACCGAACCGAGCGAATTTAATCTCGTTATCAACGGCGGTATACGCAAGATTTGTGCGCTTTGTATTCCCTACGGGAGTCAGCGCGGTAAACCTTGTGGCGGGCTATGCCACCGGAACCGACGCAAACGAACCGGGCGGAAATATATTTGAAGGTTTAAACTTGCCAAGCGTGCTAACCGCTCCGTTCGAAGTTCCCGAATTTATAAATGGCTTCGCAATATCATCTTTGACGTCGGCAAATCCGTCGGTTATCAGAATAGAGAACAACGTAATGACGCCTATACCTCAAGCAAGCGATATGACGATAAACGTAACCGTTGCAATCAACATTGACGGAAATACGCACACGCTTACAAGCCCGACAAGGGTTCCGCGAACTTCGCAAGGACAAACTCCTCCGCCGGGCGGCCCCGGTGGACCAAGCGGACCAAGCGGTCCCGGCGGTTCGAGCAGACCTCCGGGCGGCGGCATGGACGTTGGTAATATCGGCAGTTTAACGCCGCCACCGCCCGAAGACAGACCTGTTGAGTTGCCGTTTACCGACATCGACGGTCACTGGGCGGCTCGCCAAATCGTTTGGCTCTATAGTCGCGATATAATCGGCGGAATGGGCGACGGAACTTTCGCTCCAAACAACCCAATGACTCGCGAGCAAATGGCGACAATTATCATGAACGCGTTCGACCTTGAACGTACAAACGACAACTCGCCGTTCGCAGACGCAATTCCGGGCGATTGGTTCTTCAATGCCGTTTCAGCGATGTACGACCACGGAATCTCGCTTGGCGACGGAACAGGCAACTTCGGCGTAGGATTAAATATAACTCGCCAGGACGCGGTTGTGCTTCTTTACAGATATATCACGAACACTATGGAATGGAGCTATGATTTGGTCGAGTTTGCGGACAGCGATACGATTGCCGACTATGCATGGAACGCAGTTCACGCTATGAGAGCGGCAGGAATTGTCGGCGGCACGCCTGACGGCAACTTTAACCCCACCGCGCAGATAACTCGCGCCGAAATGGCAGTAATAATTTATAGAACGCTAGAATTTTTGAGAAATTAAGTAATTTTCAACAACAAAAGCGGCATAGCTTATGCTATGCCGCTTTTGTTATCAAAACTCTCTATCCTTTCAGCCAAACTCCCAACATTCGTACATACATCTGCCAGGTATTAATCCGCCGAACGTCAACCATCGCGTGTATCTCCGCGCGGTAGAGTTCCTCGCCGTCCGCTGTGAAGATTGCTTCGCCAATTTTTTGTCCAGCCCGAATAGGTGCGCGAATCTGTTCAGGCAACGTGATTTCGACTTCCATTCGATTCTGCTTCCCACGCGGAACGACAAAATTGAGTCCATTGTAAAATCCAACTTCCAACTCTTCCTCCACCCCGCCGGTAACTTCGATAACAGGCAGCGGATTTTCTGCCATAACCTCCTCATTCACCACCGCATAATTCGCGAACCCGTGATCGAGCAGCCGCGTTGCGCTGTTAAACCTATCGTTCGTAGTCGGCGCGCCCAAAACCACCGCAATCAAGTGCATGTCGTCCCGTAAAGCGGTTGCTGACAAACAATATTTCGCAAAACTTGTCGAACCCGTTTTAAGTCCCGTCGCGCCATCGTAAAACCGGATTAGACGATTGGTGTTTGACAAACCAAACTCTCCATCCCGCAAAGAATCCATCCAAATGGTGGTGAATTCAAAAATTTTCGGATGATTAAGTAGCTCCCGCGAAATAAGCGCGATATCGTGCGCGGTTGAATAGTTATTTTCCTCCTCCAAGCCGCTTGCGTTATCAAAATTAGTATTCTCAGCGCCGAGCGTCCGCGCCCGCTCGTTCATAAGCTCGGCGAACGCCTCTTCCGAGCCGCTTATATGCTCTGCAAGCGCAACGGCCGCGTCATTTCCCGACGAAACGGCAACAGCTTTCAACATATCCTCAACCGTCATCTGTTCACCAACTTCAAGATAAACCTGCGAACCGCCCATTCCCGCGGCGTGCGGGCTTACAGTCACCATATCGTCAAGGGAGATTTTCTCGTCGGCGATTGCTTCCATAACGAGCAACATCGTCATAACCTTGGTAACACTCGCAATCGGCATAGGGTCATGCGGATTGAACTCGTGCAGTACCACGCCGCTTGACGCCTCCATCAATATCCCGCTCCGCGCGTTGATAAGCCTGTCGGGCATTTGAACTTCTTCTTGCCTCGGCGCGGCAACGACGCCAATAACTCCTAATATTAAAATAGCAGATAAAATCAGACACAATATTCGCTTAAACATAAAAATTCCCCCTCATTGCAGATATATACGCAATTCGGAGGGAATTTATGATTGTTTTACATTATGTCTTAGGCGACAAATTATCACTCAAAAGTTTTTTGGACCGCCTCAGCGAAATTATCTAAAAAACTATGCTCTACGCCGGCTTGCTTATACCCGGGCAAAGTGTCAAGCTTCACATTATGAATACTTTTAAATATATTCCGCTCTAAATTCGGGTTTTCCTCAGAAAGCCGCTTCAAGAGACGTTTAATTTCCTGTCTCTTAGAGCCGCCGCTGTCAGGGTCAACGGTACAATATTCGGTAAAACGGCAAGCGCACTGTATAAATTTCAAATTATTATAATCACGCCACATGGTTATACCACTTTCGTGAACCATATACAACGGGCGTATTAGCTCCATTCCGGCGAAATTTGTGCTATGAAGTTTTGGAAGCATCGCCTGAATCTGCGAACCGTAAAACATACCCATAAGAGTTGTTTCGACAACATCGCTGAAATGATGCCCCAACGCGATTTTATTGCAGCCATGCTCCTGAGCGTTTTTGTAGAGATGTCCTCGCCGCATTCGCGCGCAAATATAGCATGGCGAACCGTCCATTTGCGCCACCGTATCGAAAATATCAGTTTTAAATACCGTAATCGGTATGTCCAGAAGTTTTGAGTTAAGCTCAACTTGCGCCATATTTTCCTCGTTGTACCCCGGGTCCATCACCAAAAATACAAGTTCAAACGGAACATCGCTATGCCGCCTTAGCTGCTGCAACAACTTCGCGAGAAGCATAGAATCTTTCCCGCCCGATATACATACGGCGATTTTATCGCCTTCTTTGATTAGTTCGTATTCCTTAACACCCTTTACGAAAGGTGTCCAAAGCTCTTTGCGAAATTTTTTGATAATGCTTCGCTCAATTATTTGCGCCTGTGTAAGTTCGCGTTTCATTAGTATATAATCCTCCCCTTGTTCCTTTAGCTCTTGAATTATATCATAATCTTGAACTTAGGTCAATAATATCTATTTTAAATCATAAATTCCCGCTCCCTGTCGCATAATGCGATTAGAAGCGGGAATTTATGATTATTTTCAACAAGGCTCAAAAAGGGTTATTTTGCAACTTACAAATAAGGATGTTTTTTTATCGCAAAGATTCTGCAATTTTAATAAGTTCCGCTTGCGTAAGGCTTGACGCGGTAATCGTATACAACACATCGTCAATTATCACCATAAGCATACCGTCGGCGATTGCTCCAACATTCCCGTTGACTGTGATAGCCACTTGACTTGGTGAGAAAAAGCTTATTCCCCATGCGGAATCCCATTGCATCGTTTGCAGTTGGATGTTATCTACACCGTTAGTGTAATTGGCAACAATATGCGTCGCAGCGATTGGATGATCAGGATGATTCAGCGGATTTATAGGAAATCCGGCTCGTTGAAACGCGAATCCTGCAGGTAAATATCCCGGAACAAGCACGTTATCAAGCGTCGTAATATTCAACACTTCGTCCATATTGTCAAATTGAACCGGATCAGCCAATACGATATATTCACCGTCTGCTTCAACTTTTACCAAGCCGCCGTCCAAAACATCACCATGAAATTCCGCGCCCATAACCATTTCGGTGCCGTCTTCTGAAACTTTCATGGTAAAGTTACTCATATATTCTTCGCCTTCAACGATTCTGGTGTCAAGATGTCTCCAGATAGCCGGCATAGCAAAGGCAAACACCGAAATTGACAACACAGCAATCAAAACAGCCGCAACTAAAGATGGTTTTGCAAATTTTCTGTTTTTCATAATACATCTCTCCTCGTTTAATTGATATTTTAGTTCGTGGACTAAAGCCGTGTCCGGCTTTTCCTTACTCTGTAAGGCTCCTCGAAGAAGAGTGTCCACGTTGTATCGTTTATTATTCATGTTCATTTCCAACCAATCCTTCCTCGATTAATTTTCGCGCTTTAAACAATCTGCTCTTTACCGTTCCGACAGGGAGTTTCAAAGTTGAAGCTATGTCCTGCACATTCATCTCTACCGTATAGTACAATATCGTCGGGATTTTAAATTTCTCAGGCAAATTTTCAACCAATTCGCGAACAATTCGGTTTTCTTCCTTTGCCATTATGCTGTTTTCCATATTAATGTCGCTTACCATCGTATCGTCCAAAGGTTGAATGGGAACAAGTCGGTTACGGCGAGCATATTTCCGTTTCCTGCTTTTCCACAGATATAAAGCCGTTGAAAACAGAAAACTTTTCGGGTTATTTGAAGCATTTACTTTAGGTAATTGTTCAAACGCCTTCAGGAACGTATCCTGAAATAAATCCTCCGCGTCCTCTTTAGAATAGGTTAGCCTGCAACAAAATCTATAAATTGATTCGTTATAGTCGTCAACCAAATCCTTAAAATTGATTTTCGCGGGAATAATTTGTGTTTTGGTTTTTTTAATTGCGCGCAATGTATCCTCCACTTTGACCTCCAATCTAATCCCGTACACTTAGTAATAGCCGCAAGATCAGAAAAGGTTCATTTTTATTTATAAAAAAATAATACAACCCCCGGTTCATACTAGGGATTGTATCATACATTAAAGTAATTTTCAAATTTTGGTTGTTGTTAATCGGTTACGGAATGATAATCCATCTCCAGTCGGTATTACTTGAAATTGTTTCGTCAAGCTCGGAATACGGCATTAACTCACGCAATTTATTTTTAGCGCAATTTTTAGCGATCGTGCCAAGGTATGCGCGAATACTACCTTTATCATATACACCGAAAATTTTAAAAATAATTTTCCGATACGTTATAAACTACATTATATAAAACTTTTATCGTAAAGGCAAATTTAAATTCCTAACAATTCTGCATAAAAATACAAAAAATTTTCCATACTATCATTGTAAATTACTATATTGGAGGTTAAACCTTTGAAAGCTACCGGAATAGTAAGAAGAATTGACGACTTAGGTCGTGTTGTTATACCAAAAGAAATAAGAAGAACCATGCGAATACGAGAGGGCGACCCGCTTGAAATTTTCACCGATAAAGACGGCGAAGTGATTTTCAAAAAGTATTCGCCTATCGGCGAACTTGGAACTTTCGCAATGCAATACGCCGAAAGTTTATCAAAAACGTCGGGACTTCCCACTTGCATTACCGACAAAGACAACATAATCGCCGTTTCGGGCGCTCCGAAAAAGGAGCTGTCCGACAAAAAAGTGTCAAGCGAGCTTGAAAAAATCATGGAAAACAAGGCGATATTGCTCGCCAAGCCCGGCGAGAAAAAAATCCAAGTCGTTGAGGGCATGGACAAGTACCTCGCCGGCGTTGTCGCGCCCATTATCTTCGAGGGCGACTCAATCGGAACGGTTATTTTCATGGTAAACGACACAAATCATGACGTCGGCGAAATCGAAACAAAGCTTGCGCAATCCGCCGCGGGATTTTTAGGCAAAACAATGGAATAGCCAGTAAAATAGGCATATCCACTCATTCTCGCAACCAATAGTTGCGCGCCCGACAATTAAAATTGATTGCCGCAACCTCCTATTTATGATAGAATATAATCAATAAATAAATAGGAGGCTACATATATGAATATTTCTATAGCAAATAAACTGCTTGAACTCCGCAAGGAGAAAAACCTTTCGCAGGAAGAGCTTGCCGATCAAATTGGCGTAAGTCGCCAATCCGTGTCAAAATGGGAGCGCGCCGAATCGTCGCCCGACCTTGATAATCTAATAGAACTTGCAAAACTTTATGATATTTCGCTGGACGAGTTGCTGCTCGACAAGGAATCGCCGAATGACGAAGAGAATAACGAATCATCTAACCACGAAGATAATAAGGAATCACCGAAAGGCAAAGAATTTGTTTCCATCGGAATTGACGGCATACACGTCATAGACGCCGACGGCACCGAGGTGCATATAGGCGCGAATGGCTTACACGTCTTAGACGAAGACGACTGCGAATATAAATTCGATTGTGTTTACCCCATTATAGTTACCATCATATATTTGCTACTCGGATTTATTTGGCGTTTATGGCATCCGGGCTGGCTTGTATTTCTAACAATTCCCATATATTACGGAATCGTGGGAATGTTTTCAGGAAAAAAACGAAAAAAAGACAAATAATCTTATTTTTCCTCTTGAAAAGTTAGATGAAGTATTGTATAATGAAGTTTGACTTATACGAAAATTTCAAATAAATTCACGAAAGAGGAGAAAAAAGATGAGTGAAATCAAGAAAATAGCAATAATGACAGGCGGCGGCGACTGCCCCGGACTAAACGCCGTAATCCGCGCCGCGGTCAAAACCGCAATCCTAAAATACGGGCT
>WRAG01000018.1 GCA_009780345.1 Oscillospiraceae bacterium | reverse complement strand
TTTGCATATTGAATTTGAAAAATTCAAACAATGCCCATTGTGAGAGGCATGTAAAAATTTTCTATGAAAATTTTTGGCGGCGTTTTGCGCCGCGGCGAAATAGCTTTGCTATTTCGACAACACACGCTCATTATAACACGCAGTTTGTGTTATTACGGCAGAGTAGTCCGGTCAATCATCCTACTCGTTTGCAAATAGTAGTATTTTTGGCATAGCAAAATTATTGAAAATTTTTTAAAAAAGTTGTTGACAAACACTATATTGTGTGATACACTATATTCTGTGAATTGCAATAATTTGTTAAAATAGAGTGAATTTGTGTGGAAAATTTGATGAAACTCAAAAAATCACCTAACGTAACCTATTGCTCACGACGTAAGGTAATGCTGTAAAATCAGTATGAAATCAAAAAAGGAGGCATAATATTATGCAAAAAGTATTTAAAAAAGTAACAGCCGTATTTCTAGCGGCGGCAATGGCGCTTACTCCCGTTCTTGTAGGCGCAAACACAACAACCGAAATGTTTGAGGAAACCAGAGAAGTGGCAATCGCAACAGCCGCCGAATTAATGGAAGCGTTACCCATAGCGGGCATGACAATAGCCGTGGTGGATATCGACAGCGGCTGGACTTTTCTTCAAGGTTTTGGCTACGCCGATGTTGCCAACCAAGTGCCTGTGGACGAGCATACATTATTCAACATAGGCTCGACCGCTAAAATATTTACAACAATAGCGATATTGCAGCTTGTTGAAGCCGGCATATTAGACTTAGACGAGCCGATTGTAACTTATCTTCCCGAATTCAGCATGTTGCCGCATCCTGTTTATGGCGGAGATTACAGAAATATCACCACTCGAATGTTGATAACTCACACGTCAGGCGCGCATGAATTTTCAGGAGATGGATTCGCTACACCATACGGACACGATAGAGACTTGATGAACAGACTTTTGCCTACACTTTCTAATCTGCATATGCAAAACGAGGAAATGAATCGAATGACCTACAATAACACAGCATATGCGTTGTTGGGCATACTTGTGGCACGACTTACAGGCAGCGAAAATTATTTCGAAGGATTTGTAAGATATACCCAAGATAACATATTCATTCCCGCCTATATGGCTTCAAGCAGTTTTGTAATCAACCGATACAACAGACCGTATGTTGCGCTTCCCTACGACGACGCAACAACGCCGAGCGAATGGATTCTTTATGTAGGCCCGACGTCTGCGGGCGGCATGGTTTCAAACGCATATGATATGGCGCAATGGATGCGTATCATGCTAAGCGGCGGCGGAGACCTCCTTTCTTCCGAGTCCGTGCAATCAATGGTTGACGTTCAAGATTTAGGTATTCAATATCCGACGTTCGGACCGGGAAATATGCAAATGGGGCTTGGACTTATGAGCTTACCTCGTCCGGGCGGCTTTGTTACTACCGGGCACGCCGGCGGATTGCAACATGTAACCGAAATGTTTTTAGATTTCGACAACGGAATCGGCGTTTTTGTATCAAGCAACAGCACTCCCGCGGTGGCGGCAGTAACGCATCTTGCTTTAGAGGTTTTAAGCGCCGCTGTATACGAAAAAACGGGCGCGCCAATTCCGCCGACGGTTGATTTGGACGATAGAAACCGATTTGTTGCGCAAGATTTACAGGAATTGACGGGCTGGTATACTTTAGCGGGCGAATTGGTGTTAAACGACGACGGAATATTAGTATTCCCTAACCTTCCGGGTATGCCTCTTACGCTTACTCCAATGGGCGAAGGCAGATTCGCGACAGAAATAGGCGTGGAAGTTCATTTTGAATATATCGGCGGAATTATGTTCGTATTCCTTGCCGGAGAAATGATTGGCGAAAGAATTGAAGTTTCTCCCGCGACTGCTGACTTTGAAAGATGGATCGGCACATATTTCGTTCTCGACGCGGACGGAAATCCACTAATAACACCGCTTACAGAACCAATGACCTTAGGTATAAACGAAAATGGTTTTGCTTATATGCGCCAAGGCGGTTTGATGCATTTGATGGATAGAGTCGACGACTATACATACCATTTCCCGGGCAGACATAGAATGTTTGGCTCTGTCGCTCGGTTTAGCATGGACGGCGATGTTGCAACTTTAAGATATAGCGACTGGACGTTTGTGAGAATGGATGTGCCTGTTGGGGGATTGCGATTTGTAATCGGCGATATCGAATATAGCTATGAGGGTAACCTTTATGAAATGGAAAGCGCACCTTTTATCGACCCGGAATATTACCGAACAATGGTGCCTTTGCGCCTTATCGCTGAAATTTTCGGCGCGGAAGTTGAGTGGATTGAAGAAACTCGCACCGTAACGATTTCGCTTGGCGATGTAAGCTTGGAGTTATCGGCAGACGAGCCGTTGCCGAACGAAATGGGCGTTCCGCACAATATCGAAGGGCGAATATTCGTTCCGATAAGATATATCGCTTATGCCTTGAACGTTAATGTTCGTTGGGACGGCGCGAATCAAGCAGTTTATGTTTTTTAAGTAATCGGATTTATTGTTGCATTGAGGTAAATCGAAAAAACAAAACCCCCGCTAATCGTAAAAAGTTAGCGGGGGTTTTAATAGAAAAATTATTATAAAAAGCGAGGATTTCGAAAAATCCTCGCTTTTTTATTTTATATATATCTATTCCGGCACAACTATCTTGCCTGTAATAATACCATTTTCATCTATCGAAACTCTGATTGCATAAACAAAATGCCAGTCCTCGCCTTCGGCCTCGCCGCCGCCGATAATAACCGATTGCGGTAATCCATTGTCCTCGAAAAGCCCGTCAAATGCGGATAACTTGCTTCCGGTTGCGATGTTCTCTAACTCATAGGCAAATTCAAGAAATCCGTTTGCGTTTACCGATAATTCTCGAATTGAAGACTCAATCGGAACGGCTCTATCCCAATCAGTAGTGCTCCACAAATCGTCAGTTTCGCCAACATCCTTCGATGGCGACATTAGATTTTCCAAAAATTGTTGCGCTCGCTCTTGGTTTGCAAGAGATTCGTCGAATGGAATCTCGAAAATAACATTTGCACCATCAAAATTCGGATTAGCGGTGATTTCTCCTGTTTGTTCGTTGAAATCGAACGCGTCTATAAGAGTCCCCATTGAAAATCCGCCCGAATTTACAGCTAAATATATACCTTTGTCCGCAAACATTGTTATATTTGTAAAGTCAAATATGATGTACTTCACGCCGTCAATCACGCTTGTAATGCTGCCGCCGTCCAACGTAAACGCATTAACCTGTAAAATTTCCTGCCCTCTTATGAGCGGCGAAACCATAAACGGAACGAATTCACCTTCATTAGGTAAAATCATCGGGCTTTCGTCTGCATTTTGTATCGCAAGTATAGCATAAGTACGGTCACTACGTATTTCTCCGGTTCTGTCGTAAATCGGATGGTTGTTAATATCTTCTCCCGACACAACGGCGAGCAACGTAAAGATGTAATCGCCGGATGTGACTGATTGGTTGATATTGATGGCGCTTTCGCTTTCAAACGCCGCGCTTAATGTAGCGTTGCCGAATCGGTCGGCGACTTCACCGGCGGTTAGCAGTTGCACCGTCGCAAATACGGTCGCCGCAATAAGTATTACTGCAATCGCCGCCGCGGCAATCATTCGCAATGGTCGTTTAATAGTAGTTTTTTTCAAATTTGATTCCTCCATATAATTGATTTTTTCCATCGAACGAGCCTTAATATTGGTAAGGCTTTCCCCGGAAAAAGCAGGCGTGTAAGTTAATAATTCGTTAATCTGTTCTTTCGACAAATTTGAGATTAAGTCTTTTTTTGACATAACGCAAATCCTCCTTTTCCCTCTAATTTTTCACGCAACTTTAATTTGCTTTGATACAGTCGATTTTCCACCTCTTTCACAGGTAGGGAAGTGATTTTGGCGATATTTGCAGGTTTTTCTTCAAAAAAATATCGGCGTATAACAATTTCTTTGTTCGGCTCTGTCAGCGATTCGATTGCGGTGTAAAGTTCTTGGCACATTTCTTTGTCTACAATATAATCAAGCAAATCGTCGTCGGTTGATCGAATAGCTTCATCAAGCTCGACGATTTTAGATTTGGATAGCTTTCTGTAAGTGTCAAGCGACTTGCTTCTTGCAATAACCGCTAAAAATGTTTTCAATGAGCCTTTTTTATGGTTGAAGGATTCAGGATTTTTCCAAACCTGAACATATACATCGCTGATACATTCTTCTATATCTTGAGTCGTTCCGACGTTGCCTAAAATTCCGCCAACGATCACCCAAAGGAGTTTGCTGTAAGTATCAATCATATACAAAAAAGCGTCCGGATCTTGATTTTGAAGTTTTTGAACCAACTCGTTATCATTCAAAGAAATCACCTCCCGATTTTTTTACTAAGCGCTTATAACGGAATAAGTTGAAAAGGTTTTGACTGTAAAAACTTTTTCTTTCCTCTGCCCGTTTCAACACGAATTCTGTGTTATACTTTACTATACGAGGATATTTGTAGAAACACTTACTTTAGTTTGAAATAATTATAGCACGGTTGTGTATTTAAGGCAATATTTCTGATATAATCCATATAGTTGAAAATTTTTTTTGATTTTTCCCAATAATTTGACACTCTCAATTGTATTACTAGTGAAAGGAGGTTGCAGTTGATGATAAAAACTTCGCTTGTGCACGGCGAAGCTCAACCATCACATATCGGATATTCCTCAACTTTTGAGGAAGTTTATGAACGACAATCCTTTATGGTGTATCGAGTTTGCTTCTCTTATATGAAGAATGTAGCAGACTCAGAAGATATGGTGGCAGATGTATTCGCAAAGCTGATAGAAACTAATAAAACATTTCAAAATGTCGAACACGAAAAAGCTTGGCTCTTGCGGATAGCAATCAATAAATGTAGAAATCATTTCAAACATTGGTGGCGAAGTCGTGCGGATATTGATGATTACGAAAACTTGGAAACTGTAAACCCATTCCAAGAAAGCGAACTATCACAAGCTATCTTGGATTTGCCCGAACGCTTTAAGGCGGTTATTTATCTTTACTATTACGAGGGATATTCAACTGCCGAAGTTGCAGGGATACTCAAAAAACCGCAATCTACTATTTTATACCATATGCGGGAAGCAAGAAAATTTTTGAAGGGGGTGTTGGAAAATGAAGAACGACAAAATAGTTAATGCTTATGATAAATTTCAGTTGAGTGAAGTCTCAAACAGACGTATTCTTGAAAAAATCAAACAAAAGCAACAACGCAATAAAAAACGTCCAGTTTTCCGCACTGCTATCTCACTCGCAACAACGGCTGCGGTGTTGATGTTCGCATTATTCGGGGTTAGGTTTTTTACTCCCGACTCGAACAACTTCTTCGCCCTCCAAGCCTATGCAATGGAAGTTCGGGAGGACGGAACGATTGAATTGCGTATGCTTGAATATGCGAATTTCAATTATTCATCGCACGGCGTGTGGCACGGTCATTATGACGGCGAAAATTTCTATCTGAATATTGCGATAGGATTTATAGGCGAAAATATTAAACAAGTGGAGTTTACCACAGACTTCGGTTTCTTCGCGAAGCAATTTATTGACCGTGAAAGCATTACGGACGATATACATCCAACGACTTCGGGCGGAAGGATACTGCGGTTCGGCGATGATTTTGAGATAATCGGCAATAGCTTCATCGTTGACGAGAGTTTCATTGCAGATGATTGGATATTGTTCTTGGGTCAAGAGGGCGAATTTGATATGGATAACAGACATAGAACAGTTCGCGCGATTGCCACTTTCAACGATGGCACAACGCAAGAAGAGGTCATCAACATTAACCTTGAGGACAGATTCGGTTGGATTACAATGGATGAAAATGTAACTTTGGAATCCCAACGACAATTTGAGATTTTTAGAAATTTTTATGAGAATGTTCCGCTTGAGGATTTAGAATTAATCCACGAAAGCGTGAAAACTTTCACAGATTACTATGAATTTCAGATTGACGAGAGTAGGTTTGTTCTAACTTTCCGTTGGTTTGACGGAATGGAAGAGTTCTTTGACGAAAACGGAGTTTTGCAAAGGGAAAATACTTCGTGGGTTATGGACGACGATGGCGAGGGAGCAATTTTAATAGTACAACGCAATGATAACGGCACTTTTACAGGAAGAGTTTATTTAGTGCCGCAAGAGTTGATTGACAGTGTGGTATTTTAGTAACAAAAAATTAAATTTAAGGAGATTTTTAAAATGATTAAAAAAATAATTGGTTTATCTTTGGCGGTTGTAATGTCCGCAATCGCAATTGCCGGGGTGTTTACAGCTGTAAGCGCAAGAGTATCAACAGGTTGGCAAGATATTGCGGAAATGACGAATGATAGCGACAGGATACAAATGTTTGCGTGGCTTGAGGACGGCACAGCGGCGCCGACAGGACATCCGATTGTTGCAACGACTGTGGTAAATGGCACAGAGTTTGAGTTTGACGCATTTGTGCTAAATTACAATAATTATTTCAGACTTCGCGATTTGGCGTATATTTTGAACGGAACATCGGCGCAGTTTGATATTGGTTTTGACGCGGCAACAAATAGCGTGGCGATTACAAGCGGTCAGTCTTATACACCTGTCGGCGGCGAGTTGGCAAACACCCACAGAGGACTTCTTGAATACTTTTGCTCGGTAACAAGCGGAGTTCGCGTCAGCACGAATCGATTTACGGTTGACGGGCAGGAAACTAATTTCGTGGTATACAATTTTAGCTGTAACAACTATATCAAACTTCGTGATTTGGCAGTGATTTTTGACTTCTTCGTTGATTGGGACGGCAGAATTATTATCGACACAAGCAGAGGTTACGTTCCCGAATCTGGGGAAGATATTGCGATTCGCGAAGGACTGCTCAGAGCGCAAGCTGAGCGAAATGTAGAATTAGAACGAGAATTTCAAGAATCTATGGCGAGATTCAGAATTTTGGAAGATTTCTTTATGAATGTGACCCTTGAGGATTCAATGCTAATTCCCGAGAGTGTAAAAACTTTTACGACTGAATATGAGTTTGACATTGGCGGCGGCAGACCTGTGTGGTTCGGAATTTGGGACGGAATGGAAGAGTGGCTCGAGTTTGACGAAAACGGTTATCTGCCGAGAGAGAATTCGCCGTGGGGAATTTGGGGCGAATGGGAAAGCGGCGAAGGAATTATAACAAGATTCAGACGCAACGGCGACGGTACGTTTACAGGAATGGTTTATAACGTACAAGTTCCGGCGGAATTAGTTTTTAATTAAATTCAACAGGAGGATATGATTATGAACATTAAAAGAAGAGTAGTGGCAGGAGTAATGGCGGCAATTATGCTTGTGGGGTTTATGATTCCTGTGCAAGCGCGAGTGGCAGACGAGGAAAGCAACTATGAGTGGAGCTTACGTCTTTTGAGCGGTTGGGCGATTGAGCTTGATATGACAATTGATGAAATTATGGATTACGCTCGCGCGAACAGTTATCCATACATGTTTGCTTTCGATCGTAACAGTACTGAAAGTTTGTCAGAGCAAATCGGAGCGGAAATGATTTCGTTTCTTGATAGAGTAATGGCTGTATATTCTTATAGAAGAATAGTTCCGCTTATGCGCAGCTTTTTAGATGAGTTAGGGCTAACATTCACAGAGGCGTTCCTTTATCCTGCTACGGTTAACCTTGAAGATTTTGCTGAGTATTTCGGCGTTTCAATTGCGGACGCATCTCACGCAGTAGCGCACTACTCGGCTGCTACTCAATTAATGTTTGCTCGTGACGAGCCTTACGAAGGCGGAATCCGCGTTTTCTTTAACGGAATGCAAGTAGAGTTCGATCAACCGCCGATTATGCAAGACGGACGAACACTTGTGCCGCTACGCGCGATATTCGAGGCTATGGGCGCGGATATTGATTGGGACGGCGACACTCAAACGGTTACGGCTGTTCGCGCCGGTGCAATCGTTACAATGCAAGTTGGCAATCCTGTTATTACAGTTAACGGAAACAATCTAACGCTTGACGTTCCGCCGATATTGTACGGTGGTCGCACATTAGTTCCGGCGAGAGCGGTTGCGGAATCGTTTGGCGCAAATGTTGAGTGGGACGGCGTATCGCAAGCAATTTTTATAAATACCGATGACTTTATAAATGCGAACGTATTCAATTCCGGCGAAATTCCGTTTTAATATACATAGTTTAAATCAGATATTAAACGACAAAGCCTGTTGGATATGATTTATTCCAACAGGCTTGATTTATCGCTCAATCATCTTCGTCACTAATAGTATTTCGTTCAATCCTTATTCATTTTATTTGCCTTTCAAATAAATCTGAACCAGGTCTTTCATATTTTCTATAACTTCATCTTGTTCCGACGGTCATCCGCCCTTTTTGTGTGCTTCAAACATACTTTTCATATTTTCGTTGAACTGCTCAGAGATTTGATGTCGTAAAAATTTGTCCTCAGTTAATAAGTATATTTAATGTCACAATCTCAAATAATATGTAAAAGAAAATTAAGATAAAACACAGATAAAGGAGATAAATCATTATGGACCGAATAATAGAGCGGCGGCAAGACCTTATAAATCAAGTTAAAGAATTGTATGCAAGCATAGCGTCACAGGAAGATCAGAATCATTTTCATCAAACGAGCGTCGGCATAACTCCCGAACGATATTATGAAAATCTGTTAAATGCCGTAACGCACGAAATAGAAGAAGGCACTTTTGACACTTGCCGTGACGGAGACGAAATTATAAATAAAGTCGCTGCTGATAAAACCCTTTTATCAGAATGGGACAGTTCGTTGAGCGCAAAATGAGCGAGGATACTAGATTTTTAAACGATGGCTGGAATTTGGAACATACTTACGCGGAACAACTTCCGGGAATGTTTTACACCGAACAGATTCCGACGGCAGTTTCTGTACCGCAATTAGCTGTTTTCAATGATGAACTTGCGCGGGATTTAGGGTTGAATTCAGATAAATTAAAGTTATGTCCCGAAATATTCACGGGCAACGTACTGCCGCACAGTTCAAAACCAATTTCGCAGGCTTATGCCGGATATCAATTCGGTCATTTTTCTATGCTCGGTGATGGTCGCGCGGTTTTGCTCGGCGAACAAATCACGTCGAATGGCGAAAGGTTTGATATTCAGCTAAAAGGTTCGGGACGAACGCCGTACTCTCGTCGAGGCGATGGGCGTGCGGCACTCGCTCCTATGCTGAGAGAATATATTATTAGCGAGGCGATGTTTCATTTAGGAATCCCGACGACGCGCTCGTTGGCGGTTGCTTTTACAGGTGAGGAAGTTATCCGCGAAAAAGCCTTGCAAGGCGCAGTTTTGACACGAGTTGCCGCGAGTCATATCAGGGTCGGAACTTTCGATTATATTTCCGCTTACGGAACCGAATATGACCTGCGAAAACTTGCAGATTACACAATTTCGCGGCATTTTCCGTATATTGAAAACGAAAAAAATCGATATCTTTTTTTGTTGCGCGAAGTTGCCAAACGGCAAGCCCAATTAATTGCAAAATGGCAGTTGGTCGGCTTTGTTCATGGTGTTATGAATACCGACAATATGGCAATTTCGGGAGAGACGATTGACTATGGACCGTGTGCGTTTATGGATACTTACGATCCGAATACGATTTTTAGTTCCATAGATATTCGTGGGCGATATGCATACAAAAATCAACCTGATATCGGCGCGTGGAATTTGTCGCGGTTTGTGGAAAGCTTACTGCCGTTGATTGATAGTGATGAAAACCGCGCTATTGAGTTTGCGCAAGCTGAAATTGCGAATTATAGAAAATATTACGATGATTATTGGCTTGCGGGAATGCGCGCCAAGCTTGGAATTACAAACACGGAACCGCAAGATGGTGAATTTGTCGCAGAATTGCTTAGCTTGATGGAAACACATAAATTGGATTACACTAATACGTTTCGTAGATTAAGTTTTGCGGAAGAAATTAGCGAACTTTCGGATTGGCGAGAAAAATGGCAATCAAGATTATCTCGTCAACCGCAAAGCTTGGATGATGCTTTGGATATGATGAAACGCAATAATCCGGCTGTTATTCCGCGCAATCATAGAGTTGAAGAAGCATTAACGACTGCCGAAAACGGTGATTTATTAACTATGCACAAATTGCTTGACGCATTGCAAAATCCGTTCGAGGATTCTGAATATTATTCGCCGCCGGAGCCGAATTTTTGCAAATATCAAACATTCTGCGGAACTTAAACGTTTTGCTCCGGCTCATATTCATAACTTGCAAAATTACTTTCTCCGTCGAACAAAATACGATTACCTTCCATAAACCGAAATCGC
This sequence comes from Oscillospiraceae bacterium, assembly GCA_009780345.1. Lineage (GTDB taxonomy): Bacteria > Bacillota > Clostridia > Monoglobales > WRAG01 > WRAG01. The sequence goes on along the minus strand of WRAG01000018.1, from coordinate 36,890 downwards.
GCCGCGCAAGAGAGGCTTTCGCAAATGGCGTGGCTCATCTTGCCAAACCGCGGAGCGGGCAGCATATGCCCTTCGTTGGCGTTGATTTCAATAATCAACCGATATTTCCCGCGTTTCAATGCAATAACTCCCGGCTCACAACGCAATATTTTCACTCCGTTATATGTCGCGAGGCGATACTCACGTCCGTTAAGATGAACAACACAAATGCAACCCCAAAATTTCAGTCCGTAAAACGGAATCCGCGCCACCGCGCACATAACGGCAGCCCGCGAAAAGCGCGTGGCAATACCTTGTGCCGTTTCAATGCCGTTTTTTGGTGTTGTAATAGAGCAATTTTCAAAATCATTACACTGAACCCAAGTATAGCCTTGCGGGAACGATCGGCCGCTGTCCGATTCGATATATCCGCATCCGTTTGTGAAATCATATATTTCACCGTTCAGCATAACCGCGCCGGTAAGAGTATGATTCATACTGATAATTCCGTGGCGGCATTCCATAGGAAAGAACCGAAACGGACCCATTATATCTCCGTGAATCGGAGTTAAATTACTATACTTAATCTCGCCGCTCAGCATTAAATCCGAATTTTGAATATCAAGCGTTACGCCGTATTTTGAGAAAATATTGCCGCCGACACGCAAGACATCGCCGTTAAGATGATACTCGTCCAACGAATATGGAATATTATACGCCCGACTATCGGTGACAACCTGCACGAACGCTTTATCTACCGCCTTTCCGGGAATTAAAGCTAGCGTTTTGCCGTTTGCATTATGCTTATAGTACCAACCCTCAAATCGTCCGCTCATAGCTTTTTCTCTCGCTTCGCCGGATTGTTGATAATATGTCCGTTTTCCTCGTACCTTGAGCCGTGGCACGAGCAATCCCACGATTTTTCGGCGGAATTACAATGCAGTTTGCATCCCATATGAGTACACCTCGGTCCGCCGAGAGATAAAAGCCCTGCCGCGGCAGAACCTATATTGGCGAAAAGCTGTTTCGACCACATTGAACGTTGCGGCGAGTATAATTCTTCAAATTCGCTTTTTCTGCTTGTGACTAAGTCAGTTAAAACTTCCGCCGCAACCATTGAGCCCGTTATGCCCCATTTATTAAACCCTGTCGCGACGTATAGGTTCTTTTTGCCCGCTCGGTGTCGTCCGATGTAGGGGATTTTATCCAAACTCATGCAATCTTGCGTCGCCCAACGATATTTTACGGTTGCATCAGGGTAAGCGTGCGCCGTCAACGCTTCTAACTCCGCATATCCGCCGCCTTTTTCACCTGTTCGATGATCACCGCCGCCGATAAACAGCAAATCGCAATAAGTTCGGAATGAGTTTCCGCTCTCTCGCTCGTCCAGATACATTCCGTCGATCAGCGGCGCGTTCTCCAACGCGAGGACATAGCTGCGATGCTGATACAATTTCAAAAAATACAGCCCCGGAATATTAATCATCGGAAAATGCGTCGCTAACACGATATGTTTTGCGGTGATTTTACCGTTTGCCGCGTAAGCGGTATTTCCGTCAATTTTGCTAACAAAGGTGTTTTCGTAGATTTCCAATCCGTCAGCAAGCGCATAAAGTAGCTTCAGCGGATGAAACTGCGCCTGATTTTCCATAGCGATCGCGCCGATGGTTTTAATTGGCAACTGTGGCAATTCCACAAGGTTCGCGGATAGACCCAATCGTTGATACGCCTCCGCTTCACGCTCTAACTTTCGAATGTCGTCAGTAGAGTAAACATACGCCGTTTTGCGTTCGAAATCGCAAGGGAACCGCTCGGACAATTTATGATAGTTTTGAATCGCGCGAGAGTTTGCGCTATAATATTGCTTCGTTTTTTCTGCGTCAAATCGCTTTATTAAATCGGCGTATATAAGCCCGTGCTGCGCGGTGATTTTAGCGGTGGTGTTTTGGGTAATTCCGCTTCCGATAGTTGTCGCCTCAACGACCACGCAACGCATTCCCGTCTCCGAAAGCTTGTGCGCTGTAAGTATTCCGCACATTCCGCCGCCGATAATAAGTGCGTCGGTTGTAATATCTCCTTGCAACGCAGGAAAACTTAGTTTCGTAGTAGTTTCAACCCATACAGAATCCATAATTACCAATCCCTTTGCTGAGTCGTCTAAATTTTTGATTTAGCGAACGACTCGTACTTGAAGATTGCCAAAGAATGCAAGGCGTGGCTTGCCGACGCATGATTCGCTGCAATCTACCGCCACATTAGTATCGCTATTTTAAAGCATAATTATGCGAAATGGTTTCATATATCGTTTACACTCTACGTGATGCAATTCGTTTTTTGTGGTGTTTCCAAAATTTTATCAATACAAAAATCAAAGAAACAAACAGAACAAAAATAAATGCTGCTATTATTATATATCGTATTGAAGATACAGAATTTAGCTCGTTTATCGTTTCTTGCAAAAGCGCGTATGCCATTTCGATTTCTTCTGTTGTGGAATTCGGATTGTCCAAAATTATTTGCACATAGTTGATTACATATTGTAAATGTTCCCATGTTTCTGCGTCGAAGCTGTTTTGACGATTTAATAATTCATTTATGTCGCTTGATATGGCGCTTATTAAAAAGGGGCGTCTGCTTGCCTCGCCAAACATAACCGACCAATTATTTGCCGTGTTGTTTTCGTCTAATACCATAAAACTATACGCAATTGTGTCACCCATTCCGAATCCGCCGGGAACGGAATCAAACGCGAGAATTATTTCGGTAATAATTTCATTGTCTGTCAGCCCCGGAGGCAAAAGCGAAAATGGTGCGCTTGCAGAAATATTACTTGCCATAACGCGGAACGAATTATTCAAATTAGTTCTGTAAGTTACAGTATAAAAAAGTCCGTCACCGCGAGTGAATGCGGGTATTTCGCCGGACAAAAACTGTAATCCTAGCGCCGGAAGACTGATAATTCTAAAATTAGCAATATTGCCGGTGGTTGGATTATCGAAATTCGCAAATGTGAATGTAACGATTGTCGGCTCAATCTCTTCGTCCTCATCGTCTTGCAATTCTTCATTATCCTCGTCACTTATATCGTCAGTCGAATTTTCCGATTCATCGGATGACTCTTCGAATTCGGTGTCGCTTACTTGGGAATCCTCGTATGTGTCGTCTTGTTCGGTTTCGTCTAATTCTTCATCCGACGTATCTTCGTAAGCTTCTTCCTCGTCAGACATTTCTTCTTCAGTTGGCTCATCTTCTTCTATTTCTTCCTCATCGGGTTCTTCTTCCTCATAAGGTTCATCTTCTTCGGGAGATTCTTCTGCCGGCGGCTCTTCAATCGGAGGTGGTATAAATATGCCGCCATCACCGGTCTGTTGTGGTGTCCATCTTGCGTATAAAGTGGTGATGCCGGTTACTGTACTTGTGTCAAAATTCCAAACATTTGTGAGCGTGGAATTGCTATACCAATTTACAAAAATTTGTCCTGTTAAAGTCGGGTTTGTCGGTCTTGCGATTGTTGTTCCGCTTTCGAGTATTCGGGTTGCCACTTGACTTCCGCCGTTTGAATTAAAGAAAACAACATACCAATCTCCGCCGCTTGAAACTATGTTAATAGGTGACTCGCCGGGCAAAGTTACGGTTAATGTTCCATTGCCGTTATCCGCAACCACTATATTATTCATTGCAGGCATAGTAACTGCAGTTCCGTTAGCGACGGCCACTCTTACTACGTTTGGCGCAGGTGTGGTGATGACAGACCCGGCGGGGACGGTAATAGTGACACCCATCGCAGACATTGGCAATAGTATCATAGCTATTGCTATTAATAATGCCAATAAAATTTTTAGAATTTTTTTCATAAAGTTTCTCTCACTCTCGATTAGATTACAAAATATAAATACTCATATCACGGCAACATTGTAACACGAAATTTGACGATTTTCAAGATCTTTTTTTAAATTCAAAAAAATTTTTGAAATTTATCTACTATTTTTGAGTTTTGCAACGACGTTATATATAGGCGCAGGAAATGAAAGACCCAATTTTGCATAATTTGCATAAATGGTATACAAAAAGAGCCGTCAATAATGACGCCTCTTTTGTTCTAAGGTTATGCAGATACAGATTTTATTTTTTAATATGACGTATAGCAAAATCAATACATTGCAATATTAATTCATTTCTGCTGATGTCTGATTGATGTGCAATACTGTCCACTTGTGCCAATTTGTCTTTGTCAAGCCGAATAGAAATGACCGATTTTTCGCATTTCGACACGGATTTAGTTGGTTTGAACACAGCCATAAATATCACCCACTTTACACCTGTAATTATACAATTTTATACCTATAATTATACAATAAAAAGGTGATGAGTTATATATTTATTTTATCAAACACGCAAATGATGTCAATTATCGAATACTACTTACAGCTACAAAAACGAATACTTTAAAATGGCATTATTGTATTACATTGCTTGATGACATTTGTAGAAAAAGGTGGTATAATGTAGATGTGTTTGAACAAAATAAATGGTGCTTTTAATATTTTTTGGCATAAGGAATTAAAAATGTTAAAAGTGGTGTGATCGGGAGGCAGTCTATGAAAAATAAGGAAATTGTAAGATTGGTTAAAAAAGTTCAAAAGAACAAAGAAATTTATTTTGAAGAGTTATATAAAGAAATTTGGGGCACAGTTAATTATTTTTGCTACAAACATCTTGGCAACGAGCAGGACGCGAAAGATGCGGCGCAAACGGTTCTTATAAAGCTGTATAATCAGATTCAAACACTGAAAAACCCGGAGGCGTTTCATAAATTTCTGCGCACTATAATGACGCACACTTGCAATGACTTCCACCGAAAGAATTATCGCAATGAGGCGGACGAGCTTGACGAGTATGAAGAAGTGTTGCCGGAAGATAATTCGGATTTCTTGCCGGAGGAAGCGTTTGAACGGCAAGATGTTCGGCAGGAAATAGCAAAAATGATCAGCGAATTGCCGGCGAAGCAACGTGAGGCGATACTACTTTTCTATTTAGAAGGAATGTCGATAAAAGAAATAGCAGAAATGACCCATAGTGGAGTTAACGCAGTAAATAATCGTTTAGTTACAGCGCGGAAATCATTGCGGGCGCATGCCGACGACCTAAGTGAGAAAGGTGTGATAAACCGTATTATGGCTATTGTTCCTATTCTGGTTATTACACGGATACTATTAGATGAGGCACAGGCAATTAACACGCCGGAAGTATGCGACGCGCTTTGGCAAGGCGTTTGCGGCACACTTGGATTAGCCGCGGGCGCGGCGGCGGCAACAGCAACGGCAACAACCGCCGCAACAACTGCAGGAACTACCGCCACCGTGACTACCGCGTCGTCGGGCTTCTTATTCTACGCATGCGTAACACTAATATGCGCGGCGGTGTTGGCGACAGGTACTTATTTTACATATTACGTCAATCAAAACTTTATCAACCCAATTGAAATCGTTTACGATGACGAATATGAAAATTATGAAGATTATGACGGCGAATATTATATCGCAACCGACTTCGGAAGCCTTATAACGCCGATTGCGAGCCGACCCGAACTGATTGATTTCATTAACGAACACGATTTCAGGCTTGTCGGCGGGGAAAGGTCAACCGAGTTCGGCACACAAATGCTTTACTATCTCGAATATTTCGAACATTTCATTTATGTCGGATATACGATATGTTTGCAAAATAATTTCCGGATTACGTACGAGATAGCGGATAGCAGCTTGCCGCGAATAACTTCGGAAGACGTTCCCGCTTGGTTTGCGCGGCAACAAATTTGACAAAAAATTAAATTAATTATAAATTTTAAAGAAAGGTGGCATTAAAGTTAAAAAAAGTACTTAAAATTAGGAAAAAATTAAAAAATTAGAATTTAAAGGAGAATGATTTAGAAATGGTTAAATCAAGAAAACTGCTGGCGTTAGTAATAGCGTTGGCAATGGTACTTAGTGTAATCCCAATGATGGCTATCGCGGATTATATATACGACGCAGAAGCAACATCGGATATAGTTGCGTTTTCAACTTGGGCGGACCTTGCACAAGGAAATCCCGACACCGGATTTCCGGTAGCTTTGCAAGGCACAATTAACCCAGACACCGGATTGCGTATCGGATTTAACGGTCTTGAGCCGGGCGAATACGAAATGCTTTGTGAAGATACAGGTTGGAGATTTACAGCAAACGGCGTTTTAAGAAATATTAACGCAGCTGATATAGGCAATGGCCTTGTTACCGCTGACCTTGTAAATGTTGTGATTCCAACTATGCTACAAGGCACGCCAATTACAGCTATTGCGGATGGCGTATTAGCAGGCAGACTTGAAGTTACATCAGTAGAAATCGGCGCACACATCACAAGATTAGGCGAGGGTGCGTTTACAATTAACGAAAATCTTGCAGGCTTGACATTTACTGCCGGAGTTCCTGCAGGATATGTAATGGACAATGGCAGATTGTACAAGCAAGATTCAACATTTGGATTGACTTTATTATATGTTCCGATTTCTTTTGCGGGAACATATTCGTCGGCAGATGTAACAAGAATTGGTAATAATGTATTTTTTAATACAAACCTTACATCAGTTGACTTTCCTGAAGTGACGTCTTTGGGTAATAGTGCTCTTCGCGAAACCTTGCTTACAACAATTGATCTACCAAATGTGGATGCAATTGGAAGCAGTGTTTTCCACGGCACCCCAATTACATCAGCAGCATTGTATTCTGCGACCGTTGTGGGAAGTGGAGCATTTCGTTACACATCACTTACATCAATTGATTTGCCTAACGTAACACGTATTGAAAATGACACGTTTAGAGGAACTGAGCATCTTACATCAGTTTATCTGCCTAACGTAATTTTCGTTGGTAATAATGTGTTTCGATATAATCAGTCGCTTGAATTGATTTCGTTACCTAATGCAACATTTGTTGGACACTCTGCATTTCGATCAATGCCTTCACTTGTAAGTGTCTATATGCCTAATGTGGAATATATTTCTGCTCAAGTATTTTTACATTCCCCATCAGTAAGAAGTGTAAGTGCTTATAGCGCAACAACTATTGGAAGTCAGGCGTTTGAAAACACCGCCATTACATCTATTGACTTATTGGATATAGTTAGTATTGGTTCGCGTGCATTTTTTAATGTTCCGCTTAGAAGTATATCAGTAGGTGGTAATTTGAATTCCATCGAAACTACAAATGTATTCCAAAATGTACCGCGTACAGCGATTGTATACGTTGAAGAAAATTCATGGGCGCATAGATGGTTTTTAGGTGATGAAGCACCATTGCTTCATACGAATCCTGCAAATGCCAACGGACGTTGGTTGCCGGAAAACATCGTTTTCTGGGGACAAACAAACACCGTAACACTTCCTGACGGCGGTGAAGTTGAAATCCCGGGTAATTCTTGGATTGAAGATAACGGCGATGGAACGGTAACAGTTAATCTTGTTCCTCCGCACGGTCCGGCGACTGTGACTGTTTCTGACGATGGTTCAGACTATGAAATTTATGTTGGCAACGGAAATGTTAATGTACGTGACGAAAATGGCGAACTTTTAGTCTCTTTCCCTGTTGGCGGAGACGGAGAAGATAATGGCGACGACACTTGGACTGTAAATTTGCCTTATCCCGCGGGTGAGATAGAGGTGCCTGTGGGAACAATAGTGGGCGAGCCTCGGGATTCTCAACCGGGCGAGCCGAATTATCCGGGAGTTGTTATCCCTGTATGGCCGTATCCGTCAGATCCGGGGCAAGACGACCCGATTTTGGTTACTCCGGGCGAAACTCTTCCTGTTTTCGACGGACGAGTTATGTTCCACTTTACGCAAGTAGCGGCGGGCGGCTTGTTTGCGCCGTTGAACGTTACAGGCGTTTCAGTAGACACGCTTACACGCGGCGGAACTTACACTATGGAAGTTTGGTTGCAAGATGTTGGTCCGTTTGCGGGAATGTATATTCCTATGCAGTTTGATACTGATGTAATTACGATTGAAAACATCGAATGGGGCGCGAGAACGAACAATGCGAACTATAGCGCGGGTCATATGGCGTTTGATTTTGCGGGACGCGCGTATCAAATCGGAACAATGTCTGATGTTTACTCAATTAACGCGGCGGGTCAGTTCTTGCTGTCGGTTACAAGAGAAGATGCGGCTCCGACTAGCGTTCCTGCGGTTGTGGGCGACGTAACTTTGGCTCCTGCGAACGTTCATCATTTTTGGACGATTACGTTTACGGTAAATGAAGATGCGGCGAACAATGCAAGCCCCGGATTTGCTCAAAATACATCGCACGACTGGTGGACTTGGAATCCTGCCGGCGCGTATATGACGGTAATCAATCCCGCTAATCCTTTTGGCGCATTGCTAAGAGAGCAGCTACCTATCGACGCGGCGTTCCAAGGTCCGACCGTTGAAGAGTATATTCCTGTGATTGTTCCTGATGTAACATTCTCGCTTACAGGATTTGCGCGACTTTCAGGTAAATATGAAGATATTCGCCCGTTGGTGGTTGACGCGGGAATATTGGTTGAACTTATCGACCTTTACGACAACAGCGTTATGAGTACGGCGATTACTCAACCTTTAACTGCGGCGGCGACTGCTACGACTACAAACTTTGAGCTTGTTGACCTTAACATTGCTGATTTCGACGTTGAAGATTACGAAAGATATATGTTGAGATTTACAAGAATCGGTGTAGGTCTTCACGCTGAAAACACACGTGAGGAAAGTTATCTTATCGCTGAATTCTTGATCGATCTTACTGACGCTGATATCGACGATGAAGATGTAATTGAGATTTCTAACTTCGGAAGCCCTGTATGGTTAATCGCGGGCGCGTTTATCACTCCGTCGGTTAGCGAAAGAATTTCTTTGGCAGACGTTAATCTTATCAGAGCGTTGGTAGGAACGACAGTTGAGCAAAGCACAATCTTTGACATCAACGAAATCAACGGAATTGATTCAGGAGACTTAGGTAGAGTTCAATGGTTCGTAGGTATGACAAGAGACCGAGGAACTATCGTAATTGATGGAATTACCGTAACACTACCGTAATATCGAGCAATATGAATTGATTTATACTTATAGGGGCGGGGTTCTTCCCCGCCCCCAACTAATCGAGGGTGACAAACTATGTTTCACAAAAGATTTGCGGCATTATTGCTTGCGTTTATACTAATGTTTTCAATAATCCCGCTCACACCGGCAAACGCGGCGCAAATGCCGCAACTTATAATTGATATAACACAAAACGGATTGCCCGCACCGTCAACTTTGGAAATCGGAGGCATCATAAGGGTAACGGTAAGCTTGAGCGATTTTGACGGTCTTGCGAACGCCGTTGTATCCTTACATTTTAATCCGCGTGTTATGCAGGTGATAAATCCTGTAACGCAAGATGATTTTACGGAATCACTAATTCGAGGTTCAGATTTTTTTATAAGAGGAAACGCATTTTTGCCGCATAATTGGGGCGGCGATATTTTAAACGCAGCAGTTCACCCGTTTTTGAATAACAGAACAGGTTTAATCGGAATAATTATTGACTGCGGCGATGTGCCTCGCGATTTAGTAGGCAGGCAGACAGTATATACTGTATATATGAGAGCGATTGGCGCGGGTTATAGTGATATTCGGCTATCGCGCCGTGCTGACGGCCCTGCGCCGGGCGGGAATCCTGCGAATTGGCATCATGATCCTTTAATTTATCCGCGATCGGGACAAGGTGATTTTACACCTCAATTCATTTTCCCGAATATATCGTTTTCAATTCCGCAATTTATTTCACCGTCGGTACTTTTGCCGAAATCAGAAGCGCAAGTATTCAAAACTGACGGAACATTGATTATGGATATGTCACAACTACAAGGCGGATATGAGATTTTTGCAACACTTAATAGGGAAAATGTTCCCGACTCAGCCATATTAATTCTTGCAGTACGTAACAACGGAATATTTTACGCAGTAACCATTAGCAACATTGACCGAACGCAATATATTCGATTGCCGAATGATATGCGAAATACAGAGATACAGGTTTTTGTATGGGAATCCATTGGAACAATGAATCCGATATTTAGACCGCTAATTTTGAAGTAAATGCCTAATAAGGCTTCACATATACTGATATGTTTCACAAATACAAAAAAAGGAGAACAAAAATATGCGAATCCAAAGAATTATAGGGGTGCTTATTGCTTGCATACTGTTAGTTACACAATTTTATATTTTGCCCGCAACAGCACAGCCGGAAATGAGTGCTGAACGATTAGTACGAACTACCGTAACCGTAAACGGCGCAGAGGTAACCACGATAAATGTCGGTGATATATTCGCCGTGAATTTTCATCTTGAAAATATAGCTACTCTTTCAAGCATTTATCTTCCTTTTGCATATGACCCGGAAATGGTTACATTGCTCGACGCAACCACGAATCATAATCCTGTAATAGCAGGGTCGCCCGTTCGTGATAACGTGCGCGTGAACGGCGGTTTAGTATTGCATACTGCAGATGATACACTATTGGGCGGCGGCGGACATTGGCCGCGGTTTGATGTTGAAATCGGGTTTGTATCTTTGCTTATACGATTACAAAACATGGCAAATCCGCCTATAAATACGAGCATATTACCAAATGGAATAGTTGCGACGTTATACTTTAGAGCTGTTGAAACCGGTAACTTTACACCGTTTTTTTCTACGACCCACGATGAATGGCTGCCACGCGGAGTTAGAGTGCGTGAAAGAATAACAGATGCAGGCGGTATGATACAAATTCCGGCTGTTTATCCTGCGACTGCTATTGCTCCTTTACAAATCGTGCGAGACAGAACATCTCCGCCGACCGAAGTAATCGTTCACGAAAACTCTAACGGTACCGCGACGGTGATTGTTAGAAGCGACGTTTCACAAGGCGGTCCGGCTCCGGGAGCGTTTATAAGGTTATATGATAACGCAGGAGCTATGGGCAATCCTATTGCAGGCGGCGCGGGAGATTATATCTTAAATAATTACGGTTATGTCATATTTTACAATGTGTCGCTTAATTTGGTGACAAACGATAGATTTTACGCTGCCGCAACTGAGCCGAACAGAACTGAAAGTACAACAACACTTGGTTATCCCGGCGAATTTGAAACAGAATTAGTAATTGTAATTGCGCAGCCTTCAACTTTAATTTTTGTTCCGCTCGGAACCGCGGCGAGCGCAATCACTAATTGGCATCCGGCCCTTGACGGAGTTTTAGGAATTCGTGTTATAGGCAGACCGACCATACCGCCCGGATATGGATTATTTGTGGGTGACGGAATAGTGAACCCTGTAACGCTTACTGTTGTAACACAAAATTGGGAACCTATCGGAACTTTCGACCCAAATGTTCCGGGATTATACGAATTCGTATTTAGAGGAACTTTATCACATCCCGATACACCAAACGCTCTTTATAGCGAATTACTACTCCCTGTTTATCAAGATGTTTTCATTTTGCCGGATGGTATGAGTGTAGATGAACGAATTGTTGTATTCACAAATGCAGGATCGACTTTTTGGGAAATAGTAAGAGTTGGCGAAATGGTTGACGAGCCGCAAATAGGCGTGGATTTCCCCGCAAGACCGGGTTACACGTTCGGCGGTTGGGTTGACGAAACCACTAATGCACTATTTGATTTTGATACTCCTATACTTGAACATACTTTTTTACGCGCAATATGGATAAGCGATAACGTATTCACCATAACAGGTAATTTGGCAGGCGGAACTGTTGCAAACCAACCTGTTAGCTATACCATAACGATAGACGGCGTTCAATACAGAGCAGGAACAGTAAATACCGACGCTAACGGAAACTATATTATCACAGAAATTCCGTATGGCGCACGTGTTGTAATTACGCCGCCCGCACAAAGCGATTGGATTGTATCGCCGGCAAACAGAACACTTGGATCGGTAACATACAATCAAGTTAACCAAAACTTTATTTACATTAGAAACCAAACCGGCGGCGGTGGTGGTTGGGGTGGCGGCGGTGGTGGAACTGTCACGGCTCCAATGACCACAATCACAATCCGAGGAATAGATGAAGATGGAAACGAAATTTATCGCCAAGTAATAACGCAAGTGCAAATTGGTTCAACGCAAACGGCAACTGCTCCGAATTTGGAGGGTTTTGTATTAGACGATGACCGCACAAAAACTATAACTACGGTTTCAGACGGTTCTCAAAACGTGATTACGTTCCGATATGTGCGTTCTATGCTTGAACATGAACATCATTATAGATATATTTTCGGGTTCCCGGACGGCACAATTCGACCCGAGGCACAGATTACTCGCGAAGAAGTTGCGACCATATTCTTCCGTTTGTTGACGACAGAAGCGCGGAATACAAATCGCGCGTTTATCAACACATTCCCCGACGTTTATGCAGATAGATGGTCGAATCAGCAGATTTCGACAATGCAACGCGCAGGAATTGTGCAAGGACGATTGTATGGCTATTTTGAGCCGACAGCGCCTATAACTCGTGCGGAATTCGCGACAATGACTATGCGTTTTGACAATTTATCACCTAGTGCAGTACACAGTTTTTCTGATGTTGCAGGGCATTGGGCAGAGACCTCTATTGCATCAGCCGCAGAACGCGGTTGGGTTGCAGGGTTTCCGGACGGCACTTTCAGACCGGATCAGTTCATCACTCGTGCAGAGGCTGTAACATTGATTAACCGTGTTTTGTATCGTGTTTTGGACAACTACGGCGCTTTAGAGTGGATGTTGATTGATTGGCCCGATTTGCCAAGATACCATTGGGCATTTTACGCAATGCAAGAAGCAACCATTTCTAATGACTTTGAACGAAGATATCAGAATCAGCCTCTTAAAAACTGGACAGGCCCGGGAGTAGACGTTAACTTTGGTGAACAGCTTTATGTTTGGAATGAGGCGACAGAAACTTACGCGCCTGCAGGTAATGTGTAGATGCCTGCAGGTAATGTGTAGATAAAATGTAACACTAAAAAAGGAGAGTAATATAAATGCGAAAAATATTATGTTTGGTAGTAGTTTTAGTAATGTTAGCAACCGCAATTCCTGTATTTGCGGCAGATTCGGTCATTTCAATTGAGCTTGACAGAACAACGGCACAGGTTGGAGACTTAATTTCTGCAACGATTCGAGTGCAAAACGTAACACCGAATTTTATCACCGTGCCAATTCACTTTAATGCTGATGTTGTTCAAGTGATTGACAATGTCGGAAACCTTGTGCGCTCAGGCGCTAAAACTGCCGCTCAAGTGCGGAACGGAAGTGTTGGATTAACGCCGGGACAGGCTTTAAGCAATGAATGGGCCGAAAATTATCAACCACTATTTTGGAACGGCGGAATATTTGAAAATCCGCAATATCCCGCAATTGACAATGAAAACGGACTTATTCGATTGATGTTTAATAATGCAAGACCACGCGCAATTGTTAATGAAACTCTTATAACAGTTAATTTCATTGCGGTTGGCGAGGGTGATGCTGATATTCGGTTTGCGGTTCAAGGTGATGCGGCTTATGATACTACAGCGCCGGGCGGCGCGGATTTTTTGCCTTTTGCACCGCCGGGAACTATGACGGCAATACCAAGCGAATATTTTTCGCAGGTAAATGTTCAATCGCTTACAGTAACGGCAAGTGATACTCCGTTTAACCCGCCACCCGTACAACAACCGGGCACAGGGAACGATAACGACAACACAACCGCAGTAATCACTCCTCCGTCAGTGCAAAATGACACTTTAACTTATACGTTAACCGTACAGCAAGTGGAAAATTTACTTGCACGCGCGTTTGGTGAAACGAATAGCGAACTTAACATTAGATTTGACGCAAGCTCGAATATTACGACGTTCATCATACGCATGCCCGTTGAGGCAGTTGAACTTGCGCTTATGTCGTTAGTTTTCTCAACCGAATTTGAAACGCCAATCGGTAGAATAGGATTCGACCACTTTGATGTTATTGATAATGCATTACCGACTTCGCAATTTGTAATCGCGACAATCTCTGCAAATGAGTGGAGTGTTACAATCGACGGAGTACCTCTTATAGCTGAACCGGACGGAGAACATACCGGGCGTCCTGATTTCGCAGACTTGCCGCCGTCACATTGGTCGTATAGATATATTATGTCGCTTGTTGAGCGTGGAATCTTAAACGGAATCAGCGCGACACATTTCGCGTCTGATTACAATGTTACACGCGAGCAGTTCGCGAGAATGTTGGTATCATCACTCGATATTTACGACGAAAGCGCAACGGTAAATTTCCCCGACCTTGACACGACACATTGGGCGTTTACATCGGTTGCAAGTGCGGTAAATGCCGGAATTATCCTCGGCCATTACGACGGAACATTTGGAACGGAGTCAAACATCACTCGTCAAGAAATGGCTGTTATGATTACAAGAGCGATTGAAAACTTGCCTCAAACAAATGCGACGCAAGAATTTATAGACCAAGCCGACATCGCGTCTTGGGCGGCTGACGCAGTAAACGCAATGCAGCAAGCCGGAATCATCAATGGTTTCGAGGACAGAACATTCCGTCCGCTTAGCAACGCAACACGCGCGCAGGCGGCGAGGATTATATATGGTATGTTGGCGCTGTAAAAACAAGAAACACACTTTGAAATTATGACTTTTCCACTTGGGGTGATATACTATGTCTGTTGTAACTATACCGATTATTGCAAAAATTTTGTATGAAGAATCAAAACGAGTTGCAACGCCGGAAATTTGTGAGTTTGTTTGGCGAAAAATTTATAATGAGCTCGCAGAAACAAAAATAACCGACAGTATATCCAAACCAAAAGTGATAAATAGTATATAGAATAAATTTTCAACTCAGGTAATACTTAAACTTTTTCATTTTAAGAAGCGCACGATTTGTGGCTGTTTTTCGCTGCTCCATAGCGGATTCCTTTTCCTTTTTTCCACAAAATTAGTTTGCGCTTCGACACGGCAACGCATACGCACGTTATATTTTATGCGTTGCCGTGTAACTTTTTTTAATTTTAACGAACACAGCAAAAGAGAGGAAAAGGCAGACCATCGGATGCCCAATTAAAGAAGATATCCAAGGAATTTGATGTGCCTATGGTGTGGTTAAAACTTGGAACTGTTCCGGAAAATGTCGAGATTAAAGGAATAGAAGATATATCGCTTTCAGGCAAAATGACCAGGAATATGGACGAATTCCAAACGCTTCCGCAAACGGATTATTTTAATCACGAACAAAAATGTCTTTTTACACTTTTGGCAGGATTATCCGAACATCGACGCGGACAGGCGAGAGGGTTTATTGCCGCATTATATATGGCGGAAATGTTGGATGATAAGCAGTTGGTAGTATAATTTTTGCCAATAACATCGGACAATCTTTAGGTTTTTCGGTGCTTGGACATATATGGTTGCGGTTAAGGGAGATTTTTACTTCGTTTCCTTCGCATTGGAAACGCAGACTCCTTTTCTCCCTTAGCCTTCCATAAAAATTTGATGTAATTATAATTTTCTTAATAGTCAGAGGAACATTATCATTATAAAATTTATAAAAAAAACGTTTTTTTGCGATTTTACGTTCATTGTCGAAAAAACGTTTTTTTGCTTTGCGCCAAAACGCATACGATATTCATATAACACTTGATAATTGTTATGAGCGAAAAATTCCGGTTTGGATGTTGAGCTTTCTGCAAATGCATTCAAATAAGCAGGAAAAAGATAGTTTTAGTGGGCGCTAATCGGTAGAATATGGAAAGCAATTCAGAGCATAGAAAAAACGGCAAAACCCATAAAATAATGAGTTTTGCCGTCTCTCTAAATTGGTGACCCATGGGCGGCTCGAACGCCCGACCCTTTGATTAAAAGTCAAATGCTCTACCAGCTGAGCTAATGGGTCCAACATAATCGCCTAAGTACCTGCGATATATTCTCGCTTGACTATCGGAAATATAAATGGTATAATGCAAATCATACAACAAACATAACCTGCAAAGTCAACCGACTTCGTATTTTACCATAAAATTATTACGATGTCAAGTATTAAAATGAAAATTTTTTATGCTAATTTTTTTATATTAAAGGGGGTTTATTATGTTTTGCGTAAATTGTGGGCATAAACATACAGAATCAGGGAATTTCTGCAAAAAATGCGGGGCAAGGAGGCCGGCGGCGTCTGCGCCACAATCGCCTATGCCGAATCAGGCTCAGCCTAATCGACCACAACCACATCTTCAGCAGCAACCACAGCAACCGCGTATGCAGGCGCAGCCATCTCCACAGCCGCGCCCGGCACAACCACAGCAAACACAACAGCAGCAACCATCGGCGCAGCAGAATCGGCCTCAACAGCAATTTCAGCAACCGCGGCCACAGTTTCAGCAACCCGTCGCGCCTCAGGCGCCTCAAGCCGCGCCTCAAATGCAAAAACCCCCAAAACCGCCGCGCAAACCCAGAAACGAAAATTGGGTCGGCGTTAATTTACTTAACCGCATAGGCGCGCTTTTAATCGTCATCGGCGCGGTAGCGACCGCGGCGCACGACGGGTTCCCCGAATGGGTGCGTTCGCTTATATTGTTTTTGTTTGCGCTTGCGGTTGTAGGGTTCGGCGAATTTTTGAACCGCAAAAAAACGACCGTCGCCTCAATCGGCGTATCCGCAACAGGCGTTGCGCTCATGTACGTCACAATCGCCGCAAGTTACTTCGGTTTACATACAATCGGAACATACGCCGCCTTAATCAGCTGCGTCGCGGTAACGGTTTTGGGTGTTTATCTCGCGACAAGATATAACGCGCAAATTATCGGCGTATTCGCGTTGATTGGCGGATATTTGCCGATATTCGCACTGGATTCGCTTGATAATCCGATAGTTATTGGGCTGGTCGCATATTTAGTGTTGCTTTCAGTATTCTCGCTCACCATCGCGCTTATGCGCAAATGGTCGGTAATGAACATATTCGGCTTCGTTTTAACCGTATTCGGAACATTAGCCTTAGGTTGGCAAATCGACGCGACAATCGCGCTCGCTTACGCCGGATTCGCGTTCGTTGTATATACCGCGCTTCCGTTGGTCGCGGCATATGGAGCGAAAGAGAAGCTTGGAACCCTCGACCTCACCCTTGTGATACTTAATACGTTTATCAGTTCAATTGTGATTCTCGCAATCGCAAGCAGGCTTGATATTGAAAACCTGCATTCGTGGCTATGCGCCGGATTCGCGGCATTTTACGTCGGATTGGCGTTCGTGGCGAAACGTGTGTTCGATCATTCGATTCTGCGAACAATATTCGAGCTTTCGGCGGTTGGCTTCTGCATTCTGTTTGTGCCGTTTTTCTTCGAACCGGCGCAATTCACGCTTGCGTGGACGATTCAAGGTATCATTTTAGCGGCGGGCGGAATATTAAACGGCAAAAAACTCGCCGAATACAGCGGAATAGGTATTTTAGCGTGGTCGTTTATATTCCTCTTTACGCATGATTTATTGGCGATGAATGATTTATTCGCGCCATTCATGCTTGCCCCGCAATTTACATTTAACTTCGCGTTCCTAACAACCGGCATGACGATTGTTTTTGCAAGCTATCTTGTAAAAGACAGGCACCGCGCAGGATACGGGCAGGCGCACAAAATCCTTACTTTTATAACCCTATGGATTTTCGCGATGTATATGATATTCAGATATGTTCCGCGATATTTACCCGAAGGATGGGCGGAATATATCACACCGTCATTGTGGGCGGTCAAAACGTTCGCGATCGCGTTTATTTACGCGAAAGTTAAGCTTTGGTCGGATGTTGGCACGAAGATACTTGCAAATATTATGCACTTTATTGGAATCGTTGGTCTGTTTTTCATTACAGTAAATTTGGTGGAACCTATCGTTGTCTTTGGACGAGATATTCTTAACGCCAACCTTATATCTGTCTTGGTCGCGCAAATGATAGGGTTTACCGCGGTTTTAATCTATCACATGACCGAAAAGAGAAACGCTTGGACGGTTTCGTATAAGAACATAAATATTGTAAGTCTACTGTTATCTGTCATGATGGTCGCCGGCGGCATATTTAATGACTTCTTCGGAATTCAGCCGATGTTGATCATGTTTTTATTCGTTGTCGCAATCGCGATTACAAGAATTCCCGCGATTCGCGATACAGACAAAGGTTTAGGCGTAAAAACGCTCGCGATCATCGCGCATTTGATCGGATTACTTTGGCTTTTCGGCTTCAATTCGATGCAATATCAAAACAACGTTTGGCAATTGCTTGCGATAAACGGCGCGGCGCAGATTGTCGCGATGATTGCGATAAATGATTTGTTTAATCTGTTTAGCGCGAAAATGCGCGAAAATCCGGTGAAAATTGTGATATTATCGGCGTATTTCTTGATCGTCACAACTCAAACCATGATGGTTCAAGGCGACATTGCGTTTTACAGCGCGGTAATCAGCATAATGTACGCCGTTCTGGCGCTTGCGTGGATTGTTCTCGGATTCGCGCTGCGGAACAAGGTTATGCGCTTGGCGGGACTGTTTTTATCCATGGCGGCGGTTGCGAAATTGCTGATTATTGACGTTTGGGGCGCCTCAAGCGAGATGAGAATTATCTCTCTCGTTTCGCTCGGCGTGATATTGATAACCATTTCGCTGGTCTATAATAAATTGAGCAAGGTGATTGCCGAACCGACAAATGACGAGCCCCATGAGGAGTGATTTCGTTGGAGAAGAAAATAAATGTCCACGAAGGGCATAGAAGCCGTATCGACGAGAAAGTAAAGTCGATAGGACTTGACGCCATGCCGCCCCACGAACAGCTTGAATACATGCTTTATCAAATTATCGCGCGGGGAAATACAAACGGAATCGCGCATGAATTGTTGCAAAAATTCGGAAGTTTAGAGCAAGTGTTTCACGCGAGCGAGCGGGAACTTACCACCGTAAAAGGCGTAGGCGCAAGAACCGCCAAATTTTTAACCCAAATTCCGGCAATCGCGGGAATTTATCAACGCGCGGCAATGGGCAACTCGGTGGTTTTGGATACCACCGAAAAAATGGGCGAATACGCGGCAACCCTGTTCGGCGGCAAGCTTACCGAAGAAGTATATCTTATCAGTTTGACGGCAAACAAACGATGCTTGCGGCACGACAAGGTCGCAAGCGGCGGCGTATCCGACGCTCCTGTTTATGTTCGAAATATTATGGATTACGCTATGACAAGCAAAGCGCATTCGGTGATTTTGACGCATAACCATCCAAGCGGCGAGTTGTTTCCGTCGAATGAAGATATTATTGTTACGCAAAAGGTTGCCGCCGCATTAACGGCAATGGATGTGAAGTTGTTAGACCATATTATCGTGTCCGGCAATAAATATATAAGCATGAAGAAAAGTGGTATATTTTTTTAAATTAGATAATACAAGGAAAGCCCGCCGTATGGTGGGCTTTTCTTATGTTATAGTAGGTTTTGCGAATTAATCGCTGTAAACAATACGAAGATGTGGTCTGTTCGGATAGCCTTCAGAGTCAAACCCACTTGCTCCTGCGTTTAGGAACGCCGCTAAGTGATTAGTTCCGAAGAATTGGAAACCTATCGTTGTCGCGTTTGGATTTTGCTCTAAATATTGTCGTATATGTGGAAGTATATCAGGTGAAGTGACCGGAATATTCGCGTCTAACCCTGTTGTATGTTCCCATACAATATTAGTGCGGTAAGAAATCAATCCTAAGTTTCTTGCCGCGCCGTAAGTTGGTATGGCGGTAGGATTAACATTTGCCGCAAGCGCGGGCGTAAGGAGATAAGCGTTAAAGCGACTGTTAACATTGTTAGAACCGGTGTCGCCATTGGTTCGCATGCCTATATTGATTGAATATATATTATCCAAATCATCGATAATTTCAGATATATCGAATGTCATGAAAAACAGTCTATGCCGATTACCGTTATTATTGCTAAACGCGCCGTTGCTTACTCTGCCGTCAAGCACAGTATTCGCGTTGCTCGGTGTATTATCGCCGGAAGTTGCCGGAGTGCCTGTGTTTCCGGCAAAGTCAATTCCGACAAGGTTGGTTGTAACGATATTTTCCATTCGCGGCACGGTGAATTCAGCCATTCTTGCCGGAAGCCACGGATTCATCAAGTTTGTGCTGTCCCACATAAAGGCTCGGACGATACTCGCGTTTGCGGGGATTCTCGTGCTTACATTCATATATCCGCTTCGTTCAATTGTTGCCGTTGTTGCGCCCGCGAACCTCTCCTGCTGTGTATAAAACACATATACATTTTCGTAGTATGTTGACGAATACTCGCATACCTTATATACGTCATATTTCGCATATACGGCGACGATCAACATCGAATTGCCGGGGCGCGGTTGTGTAACATTTAACGTTACTTGGCTGTTAATTCCCGACGGAGTGGTGTTAACGCCAACTATTTCTAAAGCCGGAAGAGTGGGGGCGTTGTTCGTAATATTCATTCTAAACACCGACGCCCTCGCCCATGTGTGTACGTAAACGATTGTATCTCTCGTTTCGTTCATATGGAAATGAAGAACGCTTGTTGCGAGAGTTCTCCATTCTCTTGAATCAGGGTCGAATACGATCAAAGTTCCGCCCGGGTTTGCGAACATCAGCCCTGTTTGGTCAAAGAATAAAAGTCTTGGGCGCCAGTTTCCGTCGTTTCCACCTGTGTTTATCTGCGTTTGAGAAATTATATCCAAATTTTCGGGGTTAATTTCAATAATGATTCCGCCGGAAATCCCCCAAAGTCGTCCGTCGGGAGCAAACGCAAGTTGCCCAATATGCTGACGCGCCAGAGGTGTTACTTCTTGTATTACCTCTCCGCTCGCTACGTCAAATATAAATAGCGACGCGCGCGTCTCGGTAGGAGCCGGTCCAAGTCCGCCGTAAATGGTGGTTGAACCCCAAACGCGTCCGTCTCTATACGCAACGCCGCTTACGCCGCGTGTCGGGAACCTGTGTTGCGCGATTTGTTGCCTTGTTGCTATATTGTAAACGGTAAGCGCGCCTCCGAGATGCCCTGCCGCGCTAATTGTTCCGACCGCCAATCGGTTGTTGTATGCCGACATTGCGAACGGGCGGTTTTGATTTTGCCCGAACTCGGGAAAGTCAATCGTTGAATTATTGGTAGGGTTAAATTCGGTAACTCTTGCGCCCATATATCTTCCGATATACAATCTGTTGTTATAGGATATAAACCCTTCCGCTTGCCCCATATTTCCCGACCAAGATCTAACGCCTGTTTGCGCGTTTACTCTCGCGAGACCTTGCGGTCCGCCCATATACGCGCTTGCGTAAAAATCATCACCTAAAAATCCTAAATTTTGCACCGCCGGCTGTGCCCCTCTTATAACGTTTTCCCTTCTTATTCTGCTTCCTGTAGCAAAATTAATAAAATCCAAATGTCCTGTGCCCGAATGAACTGATACAACAATCTGGCCGTTGAGATTTGGGTTTGTCGGATGGGTTAAATTCGCAATACCCATTCCTTGAAGGCCGTGATTTGGGAATGGAGAAGGGTTTGCTCCTGTAGACGTAACCGCGCGAGTTTCAAGATTAAATCTTTGCCACCCCCTGTCCGAGCGGGTGAAATAAACAAATCCATTGATATTTCCGGTTGGCAGACGCCCCGCCGATGGCCAATTTCCAATCCATTGCTGAGTCGTTAAATCGAAAATTGCCATATGCCAAGCGCCGTAAACTAAGGCAAATAAATAATTATCCACCACTCGCATATGCTCATACCTTGCTCGGTTCGCTATATTAGGATTCGGAAGTTGCGTAACAACGCCCGTTTCGATGTTTCTTCTGAAAAAACGCGCGTTTGACGTATTTTCTCCGCCATATAGATATCCGTTGTGATATGCAATGGCGCGAATGTTTATACCTGTGCCAAAAACCGGACCCAAATTTGTAAATGTACTTGTAGCTTGATTAAATCTGAAAATTGGGTGAGTTCCTCTTGTATTCGTGAAATACAGGTTGTCGTCGTCGTCAAGCGCCATGCCGGTAACGGCTCCGCGGCCGTTCATCGGCCAAAATTCAAGCCTTTGCCCTTCGTCATTGTCAGGAGAATATCTGTAAAGCCTAACAGTTTCCGGGTCGCCGAACCCGGCAATATAAACACGTCCATATGAATCAACGATCATTTCCCAAACGGTTCCTGTGCGAACCGTAAAACTGTACATCGATATAGGAGCGTCGGGGTTATCTATACAAACAACATTTAACATTGACCCCTCGCCGCCCCCGGCAACGCTAAGCACGATGTATTGGTAACGGTTTTCATCTTCGTTCCACCGTCTTGTGGTGGCGGACATATTTGTTGACGCCACTGCCCCAAGCGGAAATGGTGAACCTAGGTTGACCGGCGTACTTGCGGTTACTAAGTCAATTCTCTCTCGTCCTGTGTTTGAGACAGCCGGCTGAATCGGCATAAGAGCGAATACTAATAGCATAATCAGCAATAATGCGGTAATTTTTTTCATTTTTATAAAACCCCTTTCATTTCTACTTTCATTTCCAATCATTTTACCACATTTTCTTTGCTTTTGCAACCCTATTTTCGTAATATTACCGATAATCCAACATTTTCAAAATTTTTCAAAATTTTTACATATCAAACATAGCATCATACGAATAATATGAAAGCAGAATGACAATTATCACATGTTTTGACTTTTTAAGTTGACAATTGTTGAAATTTGTGTTATTTTTATGGAAAAATACAACATATTTTCAAAAAACATTCAAATTTTACTTAAAGTTTAGGAGCGTGTTCTTATGAAAAACGTGAAAAAAGTGCTGGTACTTTCGATGGCTTTAATTTTTATTTTCGGAATTTTCGGACAAATTTCGCTCATTTCTTATGCGAATATCGGAAACTTTGATATCATCGACGGCACACCTGTGTTAACTGTGCCGCCCGCAAGTTTAAGGGACGGCGAAATTTGGACGGGTAAATCCGTAGAATACAATGGTGATGGAACCGCGACAATAACCCTTAAAGCGTGGGGAAGCACATATGTTGACACTTCCGGAAACGCCCGAATGCCTCTTTGCGAAAGTGATGAATATGTAACCATTACCGATCATATAGGCGAATTTCATCTTGGCGCGTTGCCTTCCGGAGTTGTTGCCGGTGCCGGCAATACGGCAATTTGGAGAATTCATCAAGATGATATAATCGGACCAGCGCCGGCGCAAGTCTCTTACATCATTTTTTTAGACGAAACCGACTGGAGAACAGGTTATTGGTATTCAAGTGGCGCGGCGGACGTTAGGTTTTATCCTGCCGAGGGAAATCCTTTTTATTGGACGCGGAAAGAGACGACATTTAATGCGTTTGACGCGAGCGTAAGTTGGAATAACGGCAACGGTTTTAACAACGGAATGATTATGGATAACATACTTGGAATCACCATTTCCTTAGGCGCGAACCGCAGTCCGGCTGAACAAACCGCCGATCAATCGACTTTCCCCGCACATTGGGCTAATAATGCGGTGATTAATGGCCAACTATACTATTGGCATCTTGAATGGACAAGAGGCGGCGGCCCTAAATCACATTTTTTTACCATTCGAGACGCGGAAGGGCCGGGAACGAATATTAGATATGAATTGGTTTTTCCAAATCCGGGCGGAAACACATCTATTCCGGGCGGCAGAACCATTATAAGTGAAGAATATTTCCACAGAAGTGTCGAGCCGGACAATCCGGACACGCATTTTACTTGGGACGGAGCGGCGATTATTTCTCGATTGGATATTATCGCGCAAATTCAGCTACAAGAATACATATTGCCGGTTGGATATTTGCAGATTAATAAAATTTTGGAAGGCTGGTTTGAAGAAGATTGGGGCGTCGGCGCCGAAACACAGTTTAGCGCGATTATGACGAACCAAGATGGATATTACTTAACATTTAGCGTCGAGCCGGGAATCAATACATTCACATATACCGGGCTTGTTCGCTATAGAGAACTGACAACCGTAATCACGTTTTCGGAAGACAATCCTGCCATAATCGCGGAAATGCCGGTGAGAGAGACGCCTTTGCCGAACGCACGCATTAAAAGATATTTTGTGGAAGAGATTCTTGATTACGACACCGACCGAATTATTGTGACGTATAGTTTTGGCGCGAACGGTTTTCAAGTCACGGAAAACGAAACTGAATATGTAACGGTAACAAACGAATTCCTCCACGGTATAGGATATTTGGAAATTCACAAATTTTTTGACGGATTTCCGGCGGATTGGGGCGTTGACGACGACACCGTGTTTTTTGTGCGGATTTGGGACGTTGATCACGACAACTATCTGCTGTTCAAGGATTATCAAGAACCTGATGGCAGTTTTCGGCACATTGGCGACCATGTTTTCGGTTTAGACGAAGATTTTGGGGGCACGCCCATATTGGAAATTCCGATCAGTGTCAGCAATCCTGTCACACTTTCCAATTTGTGGACGTGGGGAAGATATGAAGTGCGCGAGGTTCGTCCGACGGTTAACGAGCCGATAGAAGCGAAATGGGCGGCGTTTTGGAATAACATTGATCTTGACCGCAATTCGACGTCGGGCGGCGTTTGGACAGATGGCGCTTGGATACAAGAGGTTTGGCTTGAACACTGGGAGTATGTAGAAGAAATAATCGATCAAAATGCTTGGAACGCTGACGATGATTGGGTTTGGGGCGTCGCGTATTCGGATAACAACGGAACAAGGAAATTGCATTTTGACGAAACCATCGTTATAACTATGACCAATCGATATAAGTACAGTTCAGGAAACATGACGATTACTAAAGAACTGTTAGGCTATCCCGCCGATTGGGGCGTAAACGATGACACCATATTCCATGCGAAAGTATGGAGTGTTCCCGACGTTGCGAATCCGGAAGTTAGGCATATGTTGATATTTGAGGAAATTTTCCGGTCGCAGATCATGAACGGAACACCTCGGTGGATGAATGGAAATCTTGTTTATCGGAATATTGGATATATAAACAGCGTAACGGGCCTTCCCGTGTTTTACTATCCGGGAGATAGATATATTGAGTTTATATATCGGATTCCGTTTAGCGTGAATTCGCCCGCGTTGTTGATTGACTTGCCTGTGGGAGATGACTATAATTACATAGTTGAAGAATTCTTCGATGACGGCGTTGTTACTGACCACATCAATATAACTTACACGTTTAATAACGGCGAGCCTATTCCCGTCGGCGGAATTAAAGTCAGCGGCGATAAAAACAGCAGTCTTATCGTAAATGTGCGAAACGAGTACGCCTATGGAACGGGAAATTTAGTTGTCGTCAAAGAACTTGCCGGCTTTCCTGAAGATTGGGACGTATATGAATTCACCGAATTCTTCGTAGCGGTCAGAGAAGTCGGCTCAAACGAATTTTTGAAATTTTCGCCGCAATTGAATGGTACTATGCGATATATTCCCGCCGACAAAAGCTATGTGGGCGATACAGTATGGCTTTTGCCGTTCAGCGCGGCGAATCCGATCATTATAACCGAACTTAATTCGAATTTGGTATATGAAGTGGTTGAGCTTTGCAAGGACGGAAAGTGTATTTACGATATATTTGCCATCGGATTTGAAGTTGAGATCAACTATGACCGATCCGCTTTTTCCGAAGGCGGAAATATGATAGCGACGGTTATAAACAGGTTCGAGCATGGCTTTGGAACTCTTAGAATTAAAAAAGCGTTGGTCAACGCTTCGTCACCTATAGACGATGACTATTGGTTTTACGCGCAGGCCAGAGATTCGGCGAGCACGTATCATTTGCTCTTTGTTTTAGAAGACGAGGCTGAAAATCTTTGGCGCCATGTGGGAAATACCTCTGATTGGGACGAAGCGGACGGAGAAACCGGAATTGTGGACAGAATTCCATTTAGCGTAAGCAACTACGCCACCATAATAAATCTATGGTCGGGTCGTGTGTATGTTATCGAGGAATTGCCGGGCGTTCATACGGCGATACATGAACCTTTAGGCATAATGTGGAACGGCGATGTATTAACGTCACTTATAACGAACCATTTCCCGCCAAATCAGGCGCCAAGTTTCAGTGTAACATACGACGGTAACGGAAATACAGGCGGTTTGCCGCCCGTTGACGATTTGGAATATTACGAGGGTGAAAATGTGGTAATCCTAGGTCGAAATGACTTAGTCAGAACCGGTCATGTATTTATAGGTTGGAATACCGAACGCGAGGGCGACGGCGAATGGTATCAGCCCGGCGATATGCTCACTATGCGCGATCATGACGTAACCCTTTACGCGCAATGGGAGCCGTGGGAGCCTATTTATGAAACTTTTACGGTGATGTACGACGGCAACGGTAACACAAGCGGCTCCGCCCCGATTGACAATTTGGAATATTACGAGGGCGAAACGGTTGTAATCCTAGGTCGAAACGACTTAGCCAGAACCGGTCATGTGTTTATAGGCTGGAATACCGAACGCGAGGGCAACGGCGAATGGTATCAGCCCGGCGATATGCTCACTATGCGTGATCACGACGTAACTCTTTACGCGCAATGGGAACCGCGGGGGCCTGTTCCTTACGTCTTTACGGTAACTTACTATGGCAACGGCAACACGGGCGGTTTCGTGCCGATTGACGCTTTGTTATATTACGAGGGTGAAACGGTTGTAATCATGGACCGAAACGACTTAGTCAGAGCAGGGTATAGATTCCTCGGTTGGAATAAGCAAAGGCACGGCTGCTACAGCCTCCGTCGTCCGGGATACACTTTCGCTAAAGCCAATAAAAATGTATATCTATACGCGCAATGGGAACCTGTGAACATCACAGCACCGCCTGTTTTCAAGGTAACGTATGACGGTAACGGTCATACAGGCGGTGAACCGCCTGTTGACGCTAACGAATACGAGGCAGGCGACGTGGTTACAGCTCTAAATCGAGGCGATTTAGTCAAAAGCGGGCATAACTTCCTGGGTTGGAATACAGAAAGAGACGGCAGCGGCGAATGGCGTCAACCGAGTAGTAGTT
The DNA here is from genome assembly GCA_009780345.1 of Oscillospiraceae bacterium. Classification (GTDB taxonomy): domain Bacteria; phylum Bacillota; class Clostridia; order Monoglobales; family WRAG01; genus WRAG01. The sequence goes on along the minus strand of WRAG01000018.1, from coordinate 9,768 downwards.
TTACAATGCCAAATCGGGATGTAACGCTTTACGCGCAGTGGGAACAAACCGGCGGCGGTGGTCCTACAACGGTTCCTCGTATAACCGAACCTCCTTTATATACGGTAACCTATAACGGAAACGGTCATACAGGCGGCTCGCCGCCGGTTGACGGCCGGAGATACCGTTCGGGAGAAACTGTGACAGTTTTAGATTCGGGGAACCTTAGCAGAAGTGACTACAGATTCATCGGCTGGAATACCCAAAGCGACGGAAGCGGCAATTGGTATCAATTGAGCGATACGTTTACCATGCCGACCGGAAATGTAACGCTTTACGCGGGGTGGCAGCCTGTCGCCCCTACACGATGGGACTTTTTCACAGGAGAACATATTTGGTATATCCGCGGATATGAAAACACCGAAATGCGGCCCGATAATTACATTACCCGCGCGGAAGTTGTAATGATATTTTATCGTTTGTTGCGCCCTGAGATGAGAGTGGTTCAGTCGAATGTTACTTTCGTTGACGTCGCAAGCGATGACTGGTTTGGGCTTGGCGTAAGCGTTCTTGCGTATCATGGAATTTTCACAGGTTACGAAACCGGCGAATTTAGGCCGCACGCGCATATTACAAGACGCGAGCTTGCGGCGGTTGTGTCACGGTTTGATCGTTTGCTTGAATCGGACACAAGCCCATACGCAGACGTCACCTCCGACGATTGGGCGTACAAATATATCCTTTCGGCAACCGAAAAAGGTTGGTTTGTCGGATACGGCGGTTTATTCCGCCCGGAATTTAATCTTACTCGCGCCGAGCTTGTAACCGCGGTGAATCGTATGCTTGAAAGATACATCGCGCTTGAAGATATTCCCGATGATGTGTTTAACTTCCCTGATTTAGACCGCACACACTGGGCATACGCGGCATTTATGGAAGCCGCGCATTCTCACACATTTGAAAGAATCGACGATAGCATAAACGAAACATGGACGGCGATTTTAGGAACCGGTTTGGACGCTCCATACAATCAATAACATACTTAAAAAATAGCGCAAGGCTTGAATTTTAAAGCCTTGCGCTATTTTTTGACGGTTGGACCGGGTCGAACATTACGTCGGTGAAAAGTCAATTAAGTTTGTCCCCGATTCGGTGCTTTAAGAGGTTGTATTTAGTGAAAACAATTATTTTGCGCCCCAAGGTGAAGGGGAGGGAACAAGGTACAGTCGATTGCCGTGTTCCGGCATTATAAATTTTATTATGATAAGGGAGGGTATGTTATGTTTAATACTCAAACAAGGAAATTATTTTCAGTTTTAATTGCTTTTACAATGCTTTTCTCGCTGGCGGGCGGCATCGCCGTTTTTGCCGATTCTGAGAATGACGGGGATGTGCAGACGACCGAGTCGGTTGTCTCTTCCGACATTTCTTCGGAAGATGGCGGCGAGACATCCAATGTAATTGCTGACGCGTCGGAAACCGATACTGACGCGCCGGAAGAGGGCGAAGAAACGTCGGAAAAAGACTTAAATTTAGACGATGATGATGAAGAAGCTGATATTCCTCCTACCGAAGACGGTTCGCCTGAGGCGGACATCGACGAAGATTCGGAAGACGGAATAGATGACGAAACAGAAGAGATTGACATGCTGATGAGCCTATTTGCGCTGGCTTCGGGAACATCGTGGGACTTGAGCGACTTTATCACGGGCGCAAACATGTATGATATTAGCGATTCCGCAAACCCGGTACTTATAAATCCGGGAGATCCTACTTACATAGGCGATACATACAAATTTGTGCTTGATTTCGCGGAAACGCCGAGCTTGCAGCTTGAATATACCAACAGCAATCCGCCTTATCCCGACGGAGTTCTAGTTTATCAACTGCCTGCCGCACTTAACATTCAAAACGCGGTCGCTGAAACACCGATTCGTATAGCGAATAACGCCATCGTCGGTTGGTATACAATCGATACAAGCGGCTTAGTTTTAGTATGGTTCAATGATGTTGACCAAAACGGTAATCCGTCTGATTACAACTATATTGATTTCACTAATGTGACCATCAGGCTTGAAATTTTTGCGCAACTTACCGATTCGGGCAGCGGTTTAGATTTCGGCGGCGGTAATGTAATAGAAATCAGCCCCGAATATCCGCCGCCATCGTTAGGCGTTCATAAAGATTCAAGGTATGACCCCGCTGCGGGCATAATATACTATATGATTACCATCACGGCTTTGGGCGTGCCCGGAGGCGATCCTGTAACAAATATTACGCTCGCCGACGCGCCGACCATAAACGGACAGTCTATAGTGAACGATCATGTGAATTCGAACGCGTTTTCCGCTTTCACTTATACCGTGAATCAAGTCGGAATGCCCCCGGGAACCTTAACGCCCATGTCTGTAAATTGGCTTGACGACCCCGCTGTGTTTTCATACGACTTTGCGGAATCACTCAATCCGGGCGATTTTATAACCATCAGGTATAATCTTAACATTAATACGTTGATTATAAACAATCCGACTCTTGTTCCAAGCACGCTCAACTATAATTTCTCAATCGGAAATCAAGTTTCGGTCACAAGTCCTGATATTAGCGGTACTGTAATCGATACGACAACAGACCCTGTGAGCAAAGTTTTCCCGATTTCAAAGAGTGCTGTGCTTGTTCCTCCGGTAAATACGGGTGATTCGTACCAAATTCAATGGACAATCACGGTAGGTGATGGCGCCTTGACACGCCTGAACGGCGGAACGATAACAGATACGCTCGGACCGAATTTATTCTTGCCGACCGCAGACCAGATAGATATATCTTTATACGCGCAAAACAATTCGACTCCGGTAGTAAGCGATAATCTGCTAAATCTATCCGGGGATTTAAACCCCTCGTTTGACAGCGGTACAGGGGCGGCGCCTTACACAACTTTCGAATTAACAATACCCGACCCATACACAAATGGTGATATTTACCAAGCAGTGATTGTTTTTTACACTGACATCAATCCGCCGCCAAGACCGGGCATGCCGGCGGTTATTTACACAAACTATGTGGAATACAACGACGGTCATATGGACATAGGCACAACCGGCAAACTGCCGCTGACGCCGGCAGGTCCCGCAATTCTTACTAAAACCACATCAGGCATATGCGGAAGACCGGAAATCGGATATTTTATAGATTATACGATTACGCTTAATGTTCCTGCGGGACTTTTGGGGCAACCGCTCTATCTTTTCGACACTTTGGGAATGATGCCGTCCGGTGCATACATACCGAATGTTCCGCAAAACTTTATAATTACCGCCATAGACCCTGCTACCGGAGTTGCGCCTGTGGTTCCGTTGGTATATAGCGGACCTACGCCTTATTATCAACTTGGCGGAAACTCGTGGTCGGTATTCTTCGGCACGAGCGTAGGCACCGACCCGTCGCAAGCGTTTTGGCAGTATAACAGAGAAATGCAGCTTATTATAACGTATCAGATACAGTTAGACGCCGCTACGGTTATCGGCCTGCAAAGCAACGCCAACAACATGGTGCAAAACACGGCATATTTGATAAACAGCGTAGGAGTGCCGCAAATAGCGTCGAACCTACCCAACTATAACGTCGTTGGCGCGCAAAATATGAATGACTACTGGCCAATTTTTAAAACAGCCATAGCGACGGCTAATCCTTCGTTGTTTAACTATACGGTGAGCATTAAGGGTGGATATTCTTTAAGCCCCAATCCGTTGTTTATGTCGGGCTCAACTCCGATTTTCACGGATACTTTCGATGACCGACTTGAATATGTCGCGGGTTCGTTCTATATGGTTAACACATCGAGCAACCCGGTAAGATATTTCGCTCCGATAACCGATGTAACCGTTAACGGCAACGAGTTCAGCGTAGTTCTTAGCGATTTGTACGAATTTACCGCTCCGCCACTTGCGGGCGGCGCGCAAATCGGAACGGCTCCGCCTGTTGATTGGTTCGCGGTGAAGAATAATTTCGAGGCGCACTATCAATTGCATCTCTTAGACGCCGAGCTTGCGCTTGCGCAGCCGAATTTGGTAAACACCGTTTCGATAGAGGTAAATCCGGGCGAATGTATGTTTGAAAACGGTACTCAAGTGAATTATTCTCCGAATCCGTTGGCAAAAACTATGACGCCGGTATCGACCGGCTCGAACATGATAAATGTAGAGATTATTATCAATCCTACCGGCGGCGTTATGTTTGCTCCGGATAGTTCGGGTGTTGGTCCGGCTGAAATTACCGCGAAGGACGAGCTTACCAACTTAATGCTGTACCTAGACACAATCACAATCTATACTCAAACTGAAGTTAACGGCATTTGGGACGGCATATGGACGCAACAAGCGATAACCTTTAACAGCGGCGATGTATGGAGCGTTAATGTCGTCAGCGAAAGCGAAGTTGATTTTATACTTCCGAATGAGCAGCCGATTAGGATTGTATATACCGCGCTTGTAACAACGCCTGCGGGGCAAACGGGGCAAATCAGTAACAAAATAAGCATATTCGGCGACCAAAGCGACGCCGGCAATGACCAATATACAGTTGACGATTCGCAAGTGGGAGCGGGCGCGAGCGTGGTGGATCTTAGAGTATTTAAACAAGGTCCTTCGCCGACAGACAGAAGCGCTACAGTTAACTTAGGCGGCGCCGTATTTAACCTTTATGTGGCAGATGTTACAGACCCCACGAATTATCAAGCTCCGGGAAATCTTGACGTTGCGTTCCCCGTAACAGGAACAGACGGCGTAGTCAGAGATTTCTACCTTCTTTTAGAAGATGTGACTACTGATTCAGACGGCATGGCGTTATTTGAGGACAATTGGATTACAGGATCGTACAAATTCCTGTTCCTATTGGTTGAAACAGGAGCGCCTAACGGCTATGTGCTTCCTGACGGTGATAGTGCTTATACATACTTTACTATTAATCCTCAAATACCAGGCACGGAAATAATTTATCACGAAGATGTGCTGGGGAATACTATCAACCCGATATCCGACTTTATAACCATTCAAAACGAGTTGTATGATCCGCGCGGAAGCTTGACAATCACAAAAGCGTTCGAGAATCTGCCGAATGGTATAAATGTATTCAACTTTGTATCGCAAATTACGTTCTTGGTTGTGGGCACAGGCTCGGACGGTAGTGAAGTATATAACGAAACAATCGCTTTGCAAGGCGGAAACTTCACTTGGAATCCGAATACGAGCAGGTATGAAATCACGTTGACTGACTTGCCGCTTGGAAGCTATCGCGTGTATGAGAGTGGTGGTAATGCAGTCGGCTATATCTTTAACCGACCGACCGTGCCGGAACTTGCAGAGATAGCGGCTGATGGCGACAACGTGATTGTGAATTTCGTGAACAGTTATACTTTCGTTCCACCGCCGCCGGTGCCTACTTTGGTTATTCATAAGGTGTTCCATGGTTTGGCACACGACAATTTGCCGAGAGAGTTCTTTATTCGCATAACCGGTCCGAGTAATTTTGACGAAACGTTGAATCTTGACGAAGCAATATCGGGCAAAAACTTTATAGGGCTTGAATTCGGCGAATATACGGTAGAAGAGTTTAACTTCAACGTTCCCGGGTTTAGAGTTTTGGAAGTATTGATAAACAACGAACGGCTGACATTGCCGCATAAGTTCAGTATAACTGCCAATAACCCGCACATATTTATCAATATAGATAATTTCTACATACCCACAAAAGAGCCTTTAGGAAGTTTGACAATAACGAAAGAATTTGAAGGACTTCCGGTTGGAATAAACGTCTTCAACTTCGTGTCACAGATTACGTTCCTGGTAGTTGGCGAAGACAGCGCGGGGCACGAAATATATAGTGAAGAAGTAAAATTACAAGGCGGAAACTTTGTATGGAATCCGCTGAAGGGCAGATATGAAATCATTTTGATTAATTTGCCTTTGGGACACTATAAGGTTTATGAACACGGTGGAGACGCGGTCAGATATATTTTGGATCGTCCGAATGTTCCAGAACTTGCGTCCGTAACAGTTCCTAGCAGGCACGGAATAGTGCATTTTATCAACAGCTATGCCGAAGTTCCACCGCCGCAGCAAGTGGGATCGCTAACCGTGCGCAAGGTGTTCGACGGGCTGACACAAGCGCAAATCCCACAAAACTTTGAGCTTGTCGTCAGAGGTCCTGATAATTTCGAAAAAATAATCAGACTTGCGGAAGCTTTGGAGGGAGTTCGGATTGACGATCTTGTTGTCGGAAGCTACACAATTACAGAACGCAACAGCCAGGTTGCAGGATTCAATATGACTGTGAATCCGGCGTTGCCATATACTGTAAATGTAACTGTGGATTCGGATATAGAAGTCATAATCACCAATGTATATCGTATTCCGCCGACACCTCCGGTGCCACAACCGATACCTCCGAGACCGATTACACCTACGCGGCCACCGGTATATCCGCCGCCAATCAACCCGCCGCCGACACATCCGCCGACACATCCGCCGATATATCCACCGGTTGAGCCGCCGATATATCCGCCAATCGAACCACCGTATCCGCCGGTAGAACTACCATATCCTCCGGATATAATCGAACCACCGGATATTGAAAATCCTACGGTGCCGACTGAACCGACAGAACCGGGCGAGCCGCCTCAAGCGCCGCAAACAGGCGATCAGCGGCAAACCACAATCTTTATCATTCTGCTGATTGCAGGCATTGTGGTTATAAGCAGCGCGGTTGTATATGGCAAGCGGAAAAAACTTTTCAGATAACATGAAAAAATACTGAAATTCCAGGATGTTACACAAACCCCCTGCATTTGCAGGGGGTTTTGATATGGAACGCGAAATTATCAATATTTTTTAAAATAATGCTCGCTTTTTAAAAAAATTCATGGTATAATTGTCGTTGATAATACAAAATAATACAAAACATCACAAAAATTGCGTATATACAGGAGAAAAATCATGGAATTGATGCAACTTATATTGATGCTTGGCGGACTTGGTTTGTTTTTATTCGGAATGAGAATGATGTCAAGCGGCTTGACAATAATCGCGGGCGACCGTATGCAAAATATTCTGCAAAAAGCGACATCGAACAGATTTTTGGCTGTTTTTGTCGGATTTGTCGCAACGGTCGCTATTAATAGCTCGACGGCAACCACCATTATGACGGTTAGCTTTGTTAATTCCGGAATGTTGAATTTAACGCAATCAATCGGGATTATTATGGGTGCAAATGTCGGAACGACGATTAGCGGGCAGTTAATCGCGTTTAGAATTGACGCGTATGCTCCGGTGTTTATCCTTATTGGCGTAATCATGTATATGTTTTTCAAAAAAAGAAGTATTAAAAATATCGGTTATGTTATATTAGGATTCGGTATTTTATTCTTTGGTATTACGACATTGGGGGCGCCGCTTAGAGAGCTTGCCGCCCAACCGGCTTTCCGAACAATGTTGACGGCGTTTGAAAACCCATTTTTGGCAATATTGGCAGGTTTTGTTTTCACCGCCGTTGTTCAAAGTTCAACTGCCGCTTCGGGAATTTTAATTGCTATGCACATGCCGTCGCCATATTATCCTTACGTCGCAACGCCTATTCCTTTTGCAACGGCGGCGTTTATCTTACTGGGCGTAAATATCGGTACGAGTGTGACGACGTTAATCGCGTCAATTCCGGCGAACCGCGAAAGTAAGCGCGCCGCCTTGTTCCATATTATGTACGATATTATAGGTAGTGCGGTGTTCGGTCTGCTGATTTTCTTTGTTCCGCAGATTTTGTATTGGTTTCAAGCGACTTTTACGTCGCCCGAGCGTCAGGTCGCGATGTTCCATACTTTGTACAATCTTGCGACAATGCTTCTGCTATTGCCGTTTGTTAAATGGGTTGCCGCGTTAATGAAAAAAATTATTCCGACAGAAGGGAACGGAAAAGGCGAACTTTACGAAAGGAAACTGTTGTACATTGATCCGCGCGTGCAAAGCACGCCATCAGCCTCCGCAATGCAAGCGCGCCGAGAAGTCGAGCGAATGGCGAATCTCGCGTTGGAGAATTATCGTTTGTCTATCAAAATCTTTTTAGGAAGAAAAATAAAATTGATCGACGACGCTTTGGCAAACGAAAAGATAATCAACTATTTGAATCACGAAATCACTCGAAACTTGGTAAGAATCAACGGAATGTATTTAGCTTACGCGGATAACAAAATGATTGGCTCGCTGTATCATGTAGTTAACGATATTGAGCGCGTCGGCGACCATGCTGAAAACATAGTGGAATTCAGTGATGACTATCACGAAAACGAAAAAATGTTTTCGGAAGAAGCAATTTCTGAACTGACTGTCGCGTCAAAAAATGTTGAAAACTTGCTTACGCGCGCGATAGATGTGTTCACATCAGGGGAATATAATCCGGAAGTAATGGACGATATTCATAAAGTCGAAAAAGCCATCGACGCCGAAATGGATAAATATAAAGAGGCGCATATAAAACGTATGGAAAAAGGCATTTGCAATCCCGCCTCCGGAATGTTATATGTAAATATGCTTACCGATTTAGAACGTATAGCAGACCATGCGACCAATATCGCGTATTCGCTTAGGTATCAAAAATGACGGGTATCTACCCCGGTGCACGGTAGATTGCCGCCGCATGATTGGTTGCAACCTATCGGCAAGCGAGTATTTTTTGCAATCTCGAATAAATAAAATATTGAAATAAGCCAAAATCCCGCAACATTTTAAGTGTTGCGGGATTTTTAATGTCAAAAAAACTTAAAATTTGCAAATTTTTACTTAATTTAACAAATTTTTCTTGACAATTAAATAGACATAGTTTACAATTGATTACAAGGAAAAATTTTACATATAAAAAAGGTTGTGATTCCAATGGTTTAAGTTGAAGTGGGAGAGAATTCTTATTTAATATTTAAAAATTTGAATTTAATTGGGAGGAATCTTACGTATGAAGAAAATTTTAAATGTTTTATTGGTGTTTGTTTTGGTTTTTACGGTAAGCGCAGGAGTTTTGGCGGCTCCGAATGATGCCGACCATGATGCTTCGGAATTTGAATGTTGCTATTGGCATGCTTATAATGACGAATGCTTACCCGCCGAGGGTGGTTATAGTGATTACTATCATTATGAGTTGGCGAGATACCGAGAATTGCCGTTATTTGTGCCATTCTCCACAACTATGCGTACATACAACAGAAACAATGTGAATCAAAGCTTATACCTGTTTAATGGTCAGCAGTCTTCGTTGTTTACCGTAGGCATGATACGATGTCGTCATACAAGCGGCGGCACATGTCCGGCGACTTTTCAGTTTGACTCAAGATTGGTTGATATAATGCATCATGTTCGCTCACATTTTGGTAGGGCTATTACCATAACCAGCGGATTTAGATGTCCTTCTCATAATACCGCTGTTGGTGGCGCCGCGAACTCGAACCACCGACATGGAAGAGCCGTGGACATACAAGTGGCAGGAGTTACGCCAACTCAGGTTGTAGCTTTTGCTCGAACCGTAGGCGCGTCCGCGGATACTTACGTGGGTTCGACTTTCGCTCACCTTGCAGTACCGGTTGGCGCCGTGACTAATTTTAGACCATACGCAGCCGCCCCACCACCGCCGCCAACAACATATACGGTAGTGTTCAACGCGAACGGCGGAACGGGAACGACGGCAAACCAAGTAATATCAAGAAACGCGAACGTTGCGCTGCGTGGAAACGGCTTCTCGCGAGCCGGTCACACGTTTATG